>CAYGQI010000101.1:0-6234 GCA_964351925.1 uncultured Anaerolineales bacterium
CACAGGGTTCTCAGGGAGGGCGGTCACGTCGCCCTGGCGGTTTTCGGAAGAGGCAGCAGAGTGGCACTGCGGGCCCTCATGGAGCCCTTCATCCCACTCATGCCTCCCCCTCCCCAACGTGGGCCGTCCATCTTCGGCTACGGGCAAAGCGAGGTACTGGAACAAACTGTAGCAGGGGCCGGCTTCTCCGACGTGACGACCGAGCAGTGCACGCACGTCCTGACCTTCAGCGAGGCGGAGGGCGCGTGGGAGATGCTACTCTCGCTGGGAAGGCTGGCTCAGATGCACTCCATGCTTCCCGCCGAGGCGCAAGGGGAACTCAAGCAGCAGGTGCTCCGCATAGCCAGGGAGCGGTACACGAACCCACAAGGTGCCCTGGAGCTGCCCTTCGAAATCACCTACGCGCTGGCCCGCCGATAGCTCACTGGCTCATCCTCTCGCGGCAAGCCGACACGATGCGTGGCAGTGCCTCAGCTACGTCCTCGTGGATCACCGCTGCGGCGATGCTGTCAACTGTAGTCTCCTGCAGGTTGACGATGATCAGCTTCGCGCCCCGTCTGCAGGCCACAAGAGGCAAGGTGGCGGCAGGGACGACCGTCAGCGAGGAACCCACCACAAGCATCACGTCGCAAGCCTGGATCTCCCTCTCAGCGTCGGAGAAGACATCCATCGGCAGCGGCTCCCCCATGAAGACGGCCGCGGGCTTCAGCGCGCCTCCGCAGGCGTCGCAGTAGGGCACCTGTCCTGACAGCATGTACTCCGGAAGAAGCCCTTCTGCGGAGACGGTTCGGTGACACCTGATACAGACAGCCTCTCGGAGATGACCGTGTAACTCCAGAACGCGCCTGGACCCTGCCATCTGATGCAGGTTGTCTATGTTCTGGGTGATCACCGCGTTGAGCAGGCCCAACTCTTCGAGCTCGGCCAGCGCGAGGTGGGCCGCATTCGGCCTTGCTTGGGCGAAAAGACGAGCCGTGGGGCGCATCCACTCGTAGAAAACGCTAGGCTCGGTGCGAAAGGTGTGGATGGAGGCCACGACCATGGGATCGTTCTTGGCCCACAGGCCCGACTCTGGACTGCGGAAGTCGGGGATGCCGGAGGGTGTGCTGATCCCGGCTCCGGTGAAGGCTACGGCGTGTCTGGCCGCCAGGAGGAGTCCCGCCGCCCTGCTGATCTTCTCTTCGTTGGGCATCGATTATGCACTTTCACTAGAGATCGAACAGGGACCGCTGTTCCTGTCTCGTCGCCACCTGCTCTCCCCCAGCCACTTTGTGAGCATACCGGGTGGTCTCAGGCAGCCTGTATCCCTTGCAGCAACCCAGCACGAATTGTATGGCCGTCTCCAGATCGATGCGATGACCGACGGAAATGTAGACCGGGCTGACGTGGTCACGGGTACGGAGCACGGCTCCCACGATCTCGTCGCCATCGTAGAGGTGCACGTAAGAACCCTCTTCTGCGGCCAGCTCATGGTGGGTCCCCCAGAGACGCGACTTGGCACAGCCGATGGACGGCTTGTTTAGGATTACGCCCACGTGGCTGGCGATGCCAAAGCGCCTCGGATGCGCAATCCCTTGACCGTCGAAGACGAAGAGATCGGGCTCAATACGCAGTGCCTCGCAGGCGGCAAGGATAGCCGGCGCCTCCCTGAAGGATAGGAGGCCAGGTACGTACGGCATAAGTGCCGGCACATCGGCCAGGCTCTGCTCCACGGGAGTCATGGAGGGATAGGTCAGAACCACCACCGCAGCTCTGGCCACGTCCCCTTCCATACCTACGTCGACCCCGGCCACCGTGCGCACCTCACCGAAGTCGGGCTCAAGGCACACTCTGTCCCGCAGGCTCAACTGTATCTCCTTGGCCTCGGCAGTGGATACCTTCCAAGGGTGAGGTGCCACAGTGTTCATCTGACCTGTCCAGGAGCGGCTCTCTCCCCCCTATTCGTTGAACATCTCCCCCACCGAGATGCCCAGGTAGATGCGCCTGATCACCTCACCCAGGAGGGGGGCAACGGAGATCACGGTGACCTTGACGTCCTTCATTTTCTCCCTCTTCTCCGGCGAGATGGGAACCGTGTTGGTGACCACCAGCTCCTTCAGCCCAGCCTCGTTGAGGCGCTCCGGCCCGGGATGGGAGAGGACAGCATGGGTGACGCAAGCGTAGACGTCCCTCGCGCCCTTCGATTTGAGGAACTTCGCCGCGTCTCGCACCGTGCCGGCCGTGTCGATCTCATCATCGAAGATGATAGCGTTCCTGTTCTTGATTTCGCCGATGAGACTGAGAACCTCTGTCTTCTTGCCTTGTCGACGCTCACGGCGCTTCTCGATGATGGCCAATGGGACTCGCAGTGCCTCCGCGAAGTCTCGGCCCAGCTTCGTCGCGCCCACATCTGGGGCCACGACCACTGCGTCCTCAACACCCTTGTGGATGAAGTACTCGCTCAACAAGTGGAAGGCGGTGACATCATCCACGGGGATGGTGAAGAAGCCCTGGATTTGGTCCGCGTGCAGGTCCATGGTCATGAAGCGGGTGGCCCCGGCAACGGTGATCATGTCGGCCACCAGGCGTGCCGTGATAGGCACCCGGGGTTGGTCCTTCTTGTCGGTACGGCTGTAGCCGAAATAGGTGACCACGGCCGTGATGTCCGCTGCGGAGTCGCGTCTCAGAGCGTCGATCATGATCAGCAACTCCATCAGGTTGTCGTTCACCGGGGCGCACGTGGGCTGTACGATGAATGCATGCTGGCCGCGCACGCTCCTGTGCAACCTCACGAAGGTGTTGTCATTGGCGAACTTGAAAACGTCTGCGCCGCGCAGCGGACACCCCAGATAGTCGGATATCTCCCTGGCCAGATCAGGGTTGGCGGTGCCGGTGAAGACGGCCAGATCTTCATACATGGAGGGGCCTCCTGGTCTTGTCTCTACGTCCTGGGCGAATCTTCATTGAAGAAATCCTGACGGAGGATAGCCATGTGTAAGCTATCGTGATAGCTTCCGTCTCGATACATGGCTTCGCGGGCTCGTCCCTCGTGGCGAAAGCCGCACTTCTCGTAGCAGCCAATTGCCCGTTCGTTGAAATCGAAGACAGAGAGATGAATGCGGTGCAGGTTCATCTCTCCAAAAACAAAACGTAGCAGGGTGGTGATGGCATCGCTGCCGTATCCTCTTCCCCAATACTCCTTCTCGGCGATGACGATTCCCAGTACAGCGCTTCGGTTCTTCCAGTCGATACTATGCAAGCCGACGTTGCCAATGAGCACGCCCTCCCCGGTCTCGATGCCGAAGAAACGGCTACTATCATTCTTGAGGTACGCCTCGAACCACTGCTCCTCCTCAGCCTTGGACATCGGCAAGTACATTTCGAGGTAGCGGCGCACTTCGGGGTCGTTGAACCAACGCACGAAGGTGGGGATGTCTTCACGCTCGATGGCCCGCAGTCGGGTCTTCTCACCCAGGATCACGATGTGCCCCCTCCACCCTTCTCTCGAGCGGCCAATCCCTGGAGGAAGGCGTCCAGCAGGGTGTCCGCGGCCGTGTAGGGATCCATCTGTCGGTCGGCCACGCCCTTCGTCAATGCCTCCCACTCATCTCCGTGCACCCCACGGAGCAGTCGGTCCAGTAATTCCTGTCCGAGTATGCGCCTCAGTTCTTCCTCCGCCAGTCGCCTCCTGCGGGTCTGCAACTGGCCACTCTCCACCAGGTGCTTGAGGTGCTGCTCCACAGCATCTGCCACTAAAACTGATCCCTCTCCCTGCAAAGCGATGGTCTTCAGCAAGGGCGGCCTCCACTGCCGCGCCCCGCTGGCCTGGCCCATGTCCAGCATCATTTGCAGAGTCAGGAAAGTCTTCTCCGCGCCGTCCCGGTCCGCTTTGTTGACCACGAAGATGTCCGCGATCTCGAACAGCCCGGCCTTGATCGCCTGGATGTCATCGCCCAGCCCTGGCGCATCGACCACGATCACGGTGTGGGCCGCACTGGCGATCTCCACCTCCGATTGGCCCGCGCCAACCGTCTCCACCATGATCAGATCACGGTCGAAGGCATCAAGCACCTTGATCGCATCCCCCGTAGCCCGGGCAAGACCCCCCAACTGTCCTCTGGAGGCCATGCTGCGGATGAATATGCCCTCATCGGTGCTGAGTTTCTGCATGCGGATACGGTCACCGAGCAAAGCCCCACCGCTGAAAGGGCTGGTGGGGTCCACAGCGATGATGCCCACCGTTCTGCCGCGCGCTCGGAACTCCTTGGCCAGTTCGTAGACCAGCGTGCTCTTGCCGGTTCCTGGTGAGCCGGTCACACCAACGATGTGGGCCCGGCCGGTGTGAGGATAGAGCGCAGCTATGGCCTCACGGGCAGAGGGTCCACCATCTTCCATCAAGGTAACGAGTTGAGCGGCGGCCCTGCGATCGCCAGCCAGCAGACGGTCAACCAGATCCAAGTTCAGTCCTTCTTCACCCTGTCCTTGATAAAGCTTGCGATCTCGTCCGCCGATGCGCCAGGCCCGAAGACGCCCCCTATTCCCATCTGCCGCAAAGCCGGCACGTCATCGTCGGGGATGATTCCTCCAACTAGGAACAGCACCTTGCCAAGACCCTTCTCTTTCGCAAGCTCCACGATCCTGGGAACAAGGGTCATGTGCGCTCCGGAGAGAATGCTGAGACCGATGACGTCCACATCTTCCTGCAAAGCGGCTGCCACCACCATCTCAGGCGTCTGCCGCAATCCAGCATAGATGACCTCCATGCCAGCGTCCCTCAGGATGCGAGCAACCACCTTCGCGCCACGGTCGTGGCCATCCAAACCAGGCTTGGCGATCAATACCCGAATCTTCTTCTCCGGCATGGATCCCTCCTGAGGCATCCTCCAGCCACCGCTGGCAATTATACAGCAAGGACCCTCCCTTGCCAATCGCCGTGCGCTCCACTATACTGACTTCTATGCTGAGCACCGAGAAGAAGTGGCTGGACTACTCCCTCCCAGTGATGGAGGGAATTCGTGTAGAGTTGGCCGCCACAGATGCGGTGGTTCTGGCCGCGCGCACTGGCACCAGCTTCAGAGGGTCAAACGAGGGCGGGGGGCAGTTTGCCCTCGAGTACCTCGGTCAGACCTACCACGTGACCTACCCCCAGTTTGAGGCGCGTGACCCGCAAACCGGCGAAGAGGTCTGGCCGGGGCTGCGCTTCCTCTTCCTGCACTACTTCCAGAAGGCCGATGGGACACGCCCTGCTGATCGCTGGATCGCATATCGAGAGTTGCCGGACGGCATGTTCTATTTCCAGGCCTTTCAGGGCTACACGGGGACCCCGCTGGTGAAGGTCTTCCAGAACGATCTGGCGCGATTCAAGGAAGCGGCCTCCCGTGCGGGGGGCGAAGCGCTGTCGCACGGCGACGCCGGGTTTTTCTTTCGTCCTCTGCCGAGGGTGCCCCTGGCGGTCATCTACTGGCTGGGCGACGACGAGTTTCCGCCCAACGCCAGCGTGCTCTTCGACGCCTCGGCCGCCCACTACCTCTCCACGGACGGCCTTGCGGTGCTGGGCAGAGAGCTGTGCAGCAAGATCATCGGCCAAGGCTAGTACCGTAGCGGCGAAGCGATGAAGCGACATCTGTTGCGCGCACTTCTGCTGGCGCTCTTTCTTTGGCCCACGACGCTGCACTCGCAAGACCCACTCCAGGGTGAAGGGGACTCCCAAGGCCTCGCCCTGCCCCATCCCGCTTCCGCGCCCTCCTATCGCCCGGGCCAGATCCTGGTGAGGTTCCGTACACAGACGCCTCCCCAGGACCAGGTAGAGGCGCTGGGTGCCCTCAATCTCCCAGTTCTGGAAGTACTGCCCGACCTTCTAGTCCAGCGCGTTGCGGTACCGGAGGGTCAGGAACAAATGGTCATACGAGCGCTCAGCGAGGACCCTCGCGTGGAGTACGCCGAACTGGACTACGTTGTCCACGCCGCCGTCATACCCAATGACACCGACTTCGACCAACAATGGGGCCTCTCGAAGATCCGTGCTCCGGCGGCCTGGGACCAGGCGACCGGGACATCGGACCTCATCATCGCCATCGTGGATACCGGCGTGGACCTGAACCATCCTGACCTCAACGCCAAGATCGTGCCCGGCTGGGACTTTGTCAACGGTGATGCATTGGCCCAGGACGACCACGGGCACGGGACCCACGTGGCTGGCATCGCGGCTGCCGAGACCAACAACGGCCAGGGGGTCGCCGGCGTCTCCTGGGGCGC
>CAYGQI010000102.1:0-2985 GCA_964351925.1 uncultured Anaerolineales bacterium
GTATCCACTGGAGACGCTCCCCACGGTGGACATGCTACGCGACGTACACCTGGTGTTAGGATTCCGGCTCTCCCTTCAGACTCTGGCCGAGGGTACCCTCGGTGTCGGAAAGTCTGCGGACGGGCTCCAGGCCGTCCGCTGGTTCCGTCAAGGAGAGCTGGAGAAGGTGATCGAGTACTGCCGGCGAGACGTGGAGATCACCAGAGCATTGTACGAGTTTGGCCGCGAGCACGGGCACGTCCTCTACTGGGACCGCACAGGCCAAATGCGCAAGGTGCACGTCCAGTGGTAACGGCTGCGCTCACCTCGGCCCGGCCGCCATCGCCAAGACCCCGGGAGTCTGCTATAATTCCGCAATCTGGATGGGAACATGCCCGAGTTCGAATCAGCCTACTTGAGACTGCTTCACACAGGCGAACTCCAGCAACGGGTGGAAGAGTCCCGCACTGTTCTGGAGGAGTGCCGGCTCTGCGGTCGTGAATGCCGCGCCAACCGGCTGGACAGCGCTGACGGCGCGGTGTGCCGTACCGGTGCCAAGGCAGTGGTCTCCAGTTTCAACGCCCACTTTGGCGAAGAAGACCCTCTCGTGGGCCAGCATGGATCAGGCACCATCTTCTTCGCCAACTGCAATCTCAAGTGCCAGTTCTGCCAGAACTACGAGATCAGCCAGCTAGGTGAGGGTAGAGGGGTGGAAGCTAATGAACTGGCCGCGATGATGTTCCATCTCCAGGAGCGCGGCTGTCATAACATCAACTTCGTCAGCCCCACCCACGTTTTGCCACAGATTCTGGAAGCCTTGTTGATAGCGGCCGAGAACGGACTGAAGGTGCCGCTGGTGCACAACACCGGCGGCTATGACAGTCTGGAGGCCTTGCGCCTGCTGGACGGTGTCGTGGACATCTACATGCCCGACATGAAGTACGCCGACGAAGAAGCGGGGCTCAGGTACTCCAAAGTCAAGAACTACCCCTCCGTCAACCAGGCAGCGGTAAAGGAGATGCACAGGCAGGTCGGGGACCTGATGATGGACGACCGGGGCGTGGCCCAGCGAGGCCTCCTGGTCCGGCACCTGGTGCTGCCCCAGAATCTGGCAGGAACAGCCCAAATCGCCAGGTTCCTCGCGGAGGAGGTCTCGCCAGATACTTATGTCAACGTCATGGCCCAATACAGACCCACGTACAAGGCCCATGAGTACCCAGAGATCGACCGTCGCCCCAGCCCACAGGAACTGCAGGATGCGGTGGATGTCGCTCTCGACGCCGGATTGACAAGACTGGACGAGAGGAAATCCCACCTCGTCCGGATGCTCAGGTAGAAGAAGGAGATGTCCACGCCGGCGCGACTGTCTGCCATAGTGCACGGAAGGGTGCAGGGGGTCTTCTTCCGGGATTCCACCAGCACGCAGGCCATCGCCCTGGGACTGACGGGCTACGTCCGCAACCTTCCTGACGGCACCGTGGAGACCGTGGCCGAGGGTGCCAGGGAGGCCCTGGAGAGCCTCCTGGCGCAGCTGCGTGTAGGGCCGCCATCAGCCAGGGTTGACCGGGTGGAGGTCAAGTGGGGAGATCACCGCGGGGAGTTTGTCCGCTTCGAGGTGCGCTATAGATGAGAAGAGAACCCGGGAGGGTGGCATGGGTCGTCCTGCTCGCAGCCTTCGCCATCAACTGTACTCTGGTGGTGAGCATTCCCCTTGCTTTCCGCTGGTACCTCCTCAGCGCCACCGTCAGCCACGAAGCCACGCTCGAGGTGATCGCGGGCACGGTGCTCGTCTGGGAGCCCGGGAGGCTCACCCCTAGCGGGGTGACCAGCACCACCGTCATCCCCGAGGGCAGCAGAATACGCACCGATGCCTCCTCGAGGGCCTTCCTCACCTTCTTCGACAACAGTACAGCCACCCTGTCCTTCGACACCGATGCCAGGCTGGCCGCCATGCGTTCGCCCCGCTTCGGCTTCGGCACCACTCCCGACTCCCTTCACCTGTACATCACTCAAGGGCAGGTGAACATCGGGGTTGCCCTGCCCGTCAACGGTCCCCGGGAGTTCCTGGCCACGACTCCTCACATGACCGCTGTGCTCCAGGACGGCAGCTATTCCCTCAAGGTCACCAGCGACAGCAGCCGCACCATTGTCCATCTGGGCACGGCCCAGGTCACCGCCCAGGGGAAGGGCGTGACCCTCGAGCAGAGGGAGCGGACGACAGTGATAAGGGGCCAGCCACCCGAGGAACCAGTAGCTGCCGCCCAGAACCTCCTCGTCAACGGGAGTTTCGTCGAGGACCTCTCCGTGGGATGGCAAGCGTATAACGAGCAGGGCGGAGACGGTGGCGACGTGGACGGCGAGATCTCCATCCTGGAGCTTCCCGACACCACTTCACGGGCGGTCAAGTTCTCGCGCTTCGTCAGCGGGGGCAATCATTGCGAGACGGTCATCAGGCAGGACCTGAATGAGGAGGTATCCGATCTCGCCACCTCCATCAGCCTCTACCTGAAGGTCAGATTGGAGAACCAGAGCCTGTCGGGTGGAGGGTATCTCAGCTCTGAGTACCCCCTCATGATCCGGCTGGAGTACGACGACGTCTACGGGAGTGAGAGCCAGTGGACTCATGGCTTCTACTACCAGAACACGGACAACAACCCCACCATGTTCGGGGAGAGGATCCCGCGGACCGTCTGGTTCGATTACTCCAGCGGCAACATCCTGGAGACCATCTCTCCACGGCCGGCCCGGTTGAAATCCCTGCTCATCTATGCCTCGGGTTGGGACTACGAGAGTTCGGCCACGGACATCAGCCTGGTTGTAGAGTAGGAGAGCTGTGCCCGAGACTCTCACCAGGGAATGGATCGACGAACAGCGGGCGTACAACTACCACCGTACGCCGCAGCGGAGCATCGAGAGCCCCGAGGCCGCGCTTGAGTTCGTAGATGAAGTAGGCTTCTGCCACTTCTGGCCCATCAAGGGGGCGGAGCTGCCCAACCTCTTCCAGGC
>CAYGQI010000102.1:3085-6199 GCA_964351925.1 uncultured Anaerolineales bacterium
GCTTCTGCCACTTCTGGCCCATCAAGGGGGCGGAGCTGCCCAACCTCTTCCAGGCCATCGCCGGCCGCGTCCGCCCGGTGCCCATGGAGCACGATGACCCTGACATCGACAGATGCTGGAGCTGGAAGGATGATGCCCTGGGGAAGCGCCAGTGGTACTACGGTAAGCTGTTGCGCCGGCGAGCGACCCTCGTCTCCCTGGAGCAACTCCCCCTCTTCTACGCCGCCAGCGAGAATCTGGGCGACCTGGACGACTATCTGGAGGAGTATAGCGCCGGAGAGATGACCGCCGAGTCCAAGTGGATCTACCAGGCCCTGCTCGAGCAGGGCCCGCTGGACACCATCCAGCTCCGACAGAAAGCGGGACTGAGCAGTGGCGGCGCCAAGGCGCGCTTCGATCGCGCCCTGGTGGAGCTGCAAGCCGGCCTCAAGGTCCTGCCCATCGGCGTGGCCAGAGTTGGGCGCTGGCGCTACGCCTTCACCTACGAGCTCCTGCTGAGGCACTTCCCCGAGTTATCAGAGCAGGCCCGCGTGATCAAGAGGTCCGAGGCCCAGCGCCGGCTGGTCCGCCGCTACCTGGAGAACGTGGTGGCCGCGGACCGGGCGATGGTCAAAGGCGTGTTCCACGTACTCAAATGGACTCCAGCAGAGCTGGAGAGAGCGATAGCGGCCCTGCAGGAGGAGGGCTTGGTCCGAGAGACAGAGGTAGAAGGTTTCCCCGAAGCGCAGCTCGTGTCCCTACATCACCTGGAGGACAGAGCTTAGGACATAGAAGGGAGCTAGAACATGGACTTCACCACGTTGGTAGAGAGCAGGTACAGCGTCCGGTCCTACAAGACCGACCCCATAGAGGAAAAGAAGCTACAGAAGGTGCTCCAAGCCGCGCGCCTGGCGCCCACGGCCACCAACCGCCAGGCCTTTCAGTTCCTGGTTGTTCACACCAAAGGCCGAGAGGAGGAACTGAAACGCATCTACAGGTCCGACTGGTTCACTCAAGCCCCGGTGGTAGTTTGCGCGTGTGGTATCCCAGCAGAGAACTGGGTGCGCATGGACGGCAAGAACTACAACGACGTGGACGTGGCCATCGCCATGGATCACCTCATCCTGGCCGCCACCAACGAGGGCCTGGGCACCTGCTGGATCGGTGCTTTCGACGCTCAGGCCGCAAAGGAGGTGCTCGGTCTGCCCGAGGGGGTGGAGCCCATCGCCTTGACCCCGTTGGGATATCCTGCCGGCGAGCCCAGGCCCAAGAAACGTAAGGAGCTGTCGGAGCTGGTGCGCTATGAACGCTGGTAGCTCAAAGACCGACCTGGTCAACGCTGCGGCGTACGGCGGTGAGGGCTGGTCGCCCCGCACCACCGCACTACGTGAGGAGATCGGTACCGTCTGGAACCCGTGTGGTGTAAACACGGAGTGGGCGCCCCTCAAGTCCGTCCTGCTGCACCGGCCGGGCGCCGAGCTGGAAAAGCTGGCCGATCCCGACGCGGTGCAGATGCTGGCCCCGGTGGACGCTGCCCGAGCCACGCAACAGCACGATGCCCTGGCCCATGCGTATAGGGACGCGGGGGCCGCTGTCCACTACGTCCAGCCAGACACCACTCCCTCTCCCAACCAGATGTTCGTCGCCGACCTGATGTTTATGACCCCGGAGGGGGCCATCGTGGGGCGGCCGGCATCCACGGTGCGGGCCGGGGAGGAACGTTTTGTGACGCGGCGGCTGGGAGCGCTGGGGATACCCATCCTGCGCTCCGTGCGGGGGAAGGGCACCTTCGAAGGCGCCGATGCGGCGTGGATCGACCCGCAGACGGTCCTTCTGGCCACGGGGCTGCGCACCAACAGGGAGGGTGCCGACCAGGTTTCCAGCCTGCTCGAGGAGATGGGAATCGAGGTCGTCCGCGTGGGGCTATCCTACGGCACGATGCACCTCATGGGGCAGGTCAGGCTTGCCGATGGGGACCTGGCCATCGCCTGGCCCGGCCGGGTGCCCTACGCCGCAGTGGAGGCGCTCCGCGACCACGGCTACCAGGTCCTCTTCCTGCCAGACGTGGAGGAGGCGGTGCAGGGTTTCGCCCTCAACTTCGTGACCCTGGGCCCCAGGCGGGTACTTATGGCCGCCGGCAACCCCATCACCCAGGCCTTCTACGAGGATGCCGGCATCACCTGCCACCAGGTGCAGGTAGACGAGCTCCTCAAAGCCGCGGGAGGCATCGGCTGTCTCACGGGAATCCTGGAGAGGGAGTTGACCGACTGACCCCACCAGCCAAAGGACCTGGCTTGTTCCACGTCGCTGAGCAAGACAACGCCGCAGGAGGAGATCCATGAGCGAGGAGAAGCCTTACGTTGTCTGCCTGACCTTCGACTTCGATGCCCTGAGTGTCTGGCTGGGCGGTTACCCCCGGGTGACGCCGGCCATGCTCTCCCGGGGGGAGTACGGGGCCAGGGTGGCCGTGCCCCGTATCCTGCACCTTCTGGCCGAGCATCGCGTCCCAGCCACGTTCTTCGTCCCCGGTCACACCGCCGAGTCTTTTCCGGGCGCGGTGGAGGGCATCCTCTCCGCGGGCCACGAGGTGGCCCACCACGGTTACGGACACCAGGACCCCAGCACGCAGACGCCCGACGAGGAGCGGCGCAGCCTGGAGCGGGCCCTGGCGGTATTGGAGCGCTTCCTGGGGCACCCGCCCCTGGGCTACCGCTCGCCCTCCTGGGACTACAGCGAGACCACCCTTCCTCTGCTCCTGGAGCACGGCTTCCTCTATGACTCCAGCCTCTTCGCCGAGGACTTCCACCCCTACCACCCCAGGCTCGGCGACCAGGTAGGGGTAGAGGAACCGCTTCAGATGGGGGAAGAGGTGGACATCTGGGAGTTCCCGGTGGACTTCTCCCTGGACGACTGGCCGCACTTCACCTTCAACTTCGACCCCCTGCGGGTGGGCCTTTCGGCGCCGTCCAAGGTCCTGGAGATCTGGGCGGGGGACTTCGACTACCTGGTCGAGCACGAGGAGAGGGGCGTGTTCACCGTCACCATGCACCCCCAGGTCATCGCGCGGGGCCATCGCATGGCCATGCTGGAGCGCTTCATGGAGCACGTGCTCTCCAACCCCTGGGCTCGCTTCGC
>CAYGQI010000103.1:0-2487 GCA_964351925.1 uncultured Anaerolineales bacterium
CCGTCCACGAGGCCGATATCGTAGCCGAGAGGCGATAGTCTGAGATCGGAATTGTCCTGTCGCAGTAGAAGCCGGTACTCCGCGCGTGAGGTCATCATCCGGTACGGCTCATGGATGTCTTTGGTGACCAAGTCATCGATGAGGACGCCGATGTAGGCCTCATCGCGCCCCAGGATGACGGGCGGCTCACCGCGCACCTTGCGAGCGGCGTTGATGCCGGCCATCAGACCCTGAGCGGCAGCCTCTTCGTAGCCCGATGTGCCGTTGATCTGCCCCGCGTGGTAGAGGCCCTGGACCTGTTTTGCCTCCAGAGTTGCGGAAATCTGCGACGCAGGCACGTAGTCGTATTCTACGGCATAGCCGTAACGCAGAACCTCCACCTCCCGCAGGGCGGGGATAGTGCGCAGCATGGCCAGTTGCACATCCTCGGGCAAGCTGGTGTATGCTCCCTGTACATATACCTGGTTGGTGTTCCACCCCTCGGGTTCCAGGAATAGCTGGTGAGACTCCTTCTCGGGGAACATGGGTACCTTGATCTCAATGCTGGGGCAGTAGCGCGGTCCGTCGGCCTCGATGGTTCCATCGTACAGAGGGGCACGGTGCAAGTTGGACATGATGACGTCGTGGGTGCGCGAGTTGGTGTGGACCAGGTAGCACGGCAGCTGAGGACGCCATGGCGTCTGCGCGGGCACGGGGTAGACGTCGTTGGGCTGCTGCTGTGCAAGCACCGATTCCGGAGGTCCGAGGTCTGTCCCCGGGTACGAGAAACTGAAGAACAGCGGGACTTCGCTGCCCTGCTGGACTTTGGTCTTGGTGAAGTCGATGGTACGAGCATCCACCCGAGGGGGCGTGTCCGTCTTCAGCCGCTCGACCTGGAGGCCGAGATCTCTCAGGGACTGGGACATGCCGGAAGCCGGCTTCTCTCCATCCCGGCCTCCTGGCCAGGTTCGTTCGCCTCTGGTGAGGCGGCCATTGAGGAAGGTACCTGTGGTCAGGATGACGGCCTTCGCGGAGAAGTGCCTGCCGTCGTTGGTCTGCACGCCCTGGACTGTGTCACTCTTGACCAGCAGCTTCTCTACCACTGCTTCCCTCAGGTCGAGGTTGGGCGTACCCTCCAGCGTGTTCCTCATGGTGGTGGAATAGAGGCGCCGGTCTGCCTGGGCTCGCAGGGCGTGCACAGCGGGCCCCTTGCTCTGGTTCAGCAGACGAATCTGAATGAAGGTGCGGTCGATGTTTCGCGCCTGTTCCCCACCCAGAGCCCCGATCTCGCGGGTCAAGTGGCCTTTCGCTGGTCCGCCCACGCTGGGGTTGCAGGGCATCTCAGCGATGTGCTCCAGGCTGATGGTGAGCAGGAGCGTGCGGCAGCCCAGTCGTGCCGCTGCCAGGGCGGCCTCGCATCCGGCATGTCCGGCTCCCACCACGATCACGTCGTATGCGTCATTCATGAGGTGTGCCAGATACCTCCTGCGAGTAGTATATGGTAGCCACGGTGCTGGGGCAACAGCCGTAACTTGGTCCGCTGGTGCGACGTGGTCTGGCGGAGCCATCCTACGGTCAACACGGCGCGTGGCCGTGCCGTGGCCTTGATAAATGGGTGTTTCTATGCTCTAATACGCCCATCTTGGGAACGTCTCAGGGAAGAGGGGCCTGATGGAAGTCAGCCTCGCCGCCGCCCTGCTGCTGAGCACATTGGCAGGCCTGTCCACAACCTTGGGTAGCCTGGCGGCCATCCTCGTGCGCGAACCCGGATCACGCTTCATGTCTTTGACCTTGGGTTTCTCGGCCGGAGCCAGGTCTCGCCTAGGCGGGCCAGCGCTGGTGCGCAGGTGGGCGCTGGCGGGGCATGGGCTGAGACCACAGATGATATTGCGGAGGTCGCATAAGTGACAGGACTGGAGGGAGCGAAGAAGCAAGAGGCCTCTGAGTCAGTGGAGCGAGCTATCTATGACGGTGACCCACTGGTGCGGCTGCTCGCGGGCAGACTCGGTTTGAGGGGACGGACCATGGCGCTCATCGGCCTTGGCTGGGGCCTCGTCTACTTGTTCGTGCTGCCCACCCTGTTTGGCAGCCTGAGGAGCAGAGGCGGGTATCTGGGAAGTCTGGATGACTGGCATGCTCAGATATTGCTGCTCCTGGTATTCCCGGCGACTTGTGCCTTCTACGTGTGGCAGCCGAGGGCTATTGCAGGCGTTTACCAGGCGATGGGCTTGCAGGGCAAGTCTGCTGAGGCCGGCAAGGCCTACAGGCGCAGGCTGTGGCTGGGTCTGTCCATCGTAGCGGCGATCGCCATCGTTTTGTTTGACGGTCCCAAGATGATCGCCCGCTATGAATCCTGGTGGATGGTGGACAACTGGCTAGCCTTCTGTGGACGAGAAGCGAGCCTGGCTGCCGCCTTCTACATATTGAGCATGATGGCCTGGCGGCAGGTGGTATCCACCCTGCAATGGAGACGCTCGTTTGCCAGCCCTTCGCCAGTCATGGGGCTGA
>CAYGQI010000103.1:2587-6195 GCA_964351925.1 uncultured Anaerolineales bacterium
CCCTGCGCACTCAGACTGTGGACCCTGCCCTACGGGTTTCGATACCCTTCCAGGCCCCGACCACTGCCACGACGATGATGCAGGCCACGATGATCTCAGGAATACCGTTGGTCAGGCCTGCTACGAGAGCCGCCTCGGGTGGCAGATAGCCACGAACCACCAGCATGGTAAGCACGAGGATGGTGTTGGTCAGAGTGCCTACCGCCGCTGAGAGGATAAGGGCCTGTAACTCCCGATTCTCCCTAAGGGCCAGGAAGACGAACCCCGCGATCAAGGCCAGCAGCACTATGCCAATGACTACTGCCAGAAGCGCGTTCACGGACAGTGCCCAGTACACGAAGGTTCCGCAGATGACCAGCAGACTCCCCGCGAGTATCAAGGCTGCGTATTTGCCCGTCCTGCGAAAGAGAACGTAGGCTGCCCAGGCGGTGATCCCGATGAAGAGGCGCGGCAAGATGGCCACCAGTGGGTCCTGGAACATCACTACACCCAGAACCCCGGCCTGGAGCCAGCTGAAGATGCCAAAGATGAGCCCCAGTGTCAGTCCCACGATGGGCCCCTCCAGTATGCCGCCGATGATCACTGGCACGTGCAGCGTGGTGGCGTGCTGGGCCGGCGTGGGCACTGGAATGAAGCCTGGACCGGCTGGACCCAGATACCCCAGAAGGGTGATGATGGCGCCCAGGACGCCCGCCACGACGATCTTGCGCACCGTACTGCGCCTTCCTCCACTCTGCATTGTTGACTCCTTTCTCGAAGACGTCTTGGTCCTCAGCGTTTGACGAAGCCGAAAACGTTTCTTACGCAGTCAGAGACTGCGGTGAACACCTGCTGATCAATGGACTCGAGGCCCCCAAGCAAGATGATGGCGCAGAAGATGAAAACGAGGGCTAGAGCCAGGTAGTCCGACGGCAGAGCCTTCAGTTGAATGAAGCTGGTACGTCCTCTGCCCCCGGTGTAGCCTCTGGCCTCCATGGCCAGAGTCAGATCCTCGGCACGTCGCAGGGCGCTGAGGAAGAGCGGCACGAGGAGCGGGAGCATATTCCGCGTTCGTCTAATGAAACCCAGTCTTCCCTGCTCCCCGAAGTCGGCCCCTCGGGACGCCTGAGCTTTCATGATCCTCTCCAGCTCACCGGCAAGGGTGGGGGCGAAGCGAAGGGCGATGGCGAAGACCAGCGCCAGTTCGTGGGCCGGGAACCTCAACCGTTTGAGCGGACTGAGAAGCCTCTCCAGGCCGTGAGTGAGTTCCGTAGTGCGAGTAGTCAGGGTGAGCAGGCTGATGAGGATCATGAACTCCAGCAGTCGAAGGATCATGAGGCCTATCTGTCTGATGCTGCAACTGGTGATGTCGATGAAGCCCCACCTCCAGATCGTGTTGCAGAAACCCGGTCCGTATGGATTACGGTAGAAGAGCAACTGCAAGAGGGCGAAAACAGCGATCCAGGGCAGAGCCGGTCGCAGGCCCTGCAACGCATACCGCAGAGGCGTGCGAGATAGACGGACCACTCCGAGGAGGACTGCCAGTAGGACGACACTGGCCGTATACGAGTTGGCGAAAGTCACCGCGGCGACCAGGAGTGTGAACATCACCAGCTTCGCTCTGGGATCCAGGCGGTGCACGACAGAGCTGTAAGGCAGGTACTGGCCGATGGTCAGGTGGCCGAAAGCGCTGTACTCTGTCATGCCACTATCTCCGCCTGCCGTTGACTGAGGTCGAAGCGTCGGCCTATTTCCTCCTCGGCCTCGGACACCGACAGCAGGTCGACCCTGACCTCTCTCCCACGATGGCGTAGACCGTGCATCACCTGGGTGACCTGCGGGGCGTCAAGGCCGTAGCTGCGCAGCAGTCCAGACTGGGAGAAGATCCGCCGTGGGGTCCCTTCCAGGACCGTTCGCCCCTGCACGATGACGTAGATGCGGTCTGCCAGTTGGGCAACACTCTCCATGTCGTGGGAGACCAGGATGACGGTGACCTCTCCCTGGTCGCGTAGCTCTCGGATCTTGGCTAGGAACTCGCTGGCCGTGGCGGGATCCAGGCCGCAGGTCGGTTCGTCGAAGATCAGAATCCTGGGCTCCAAAGCCAAGACGCCGGCAATGGCTACCTTCCGCATCTCGCCGCCGCTGAGGGAGAAAGTCATCCGATCCTTGAACTCTTCAAACCCAAGTCCGACTGTCTCCATGGCCTTCTTGACGCGTTGGCGGACCTCCGGGCGACCAAGTCCGAAGTTGCGTGGCCCGAAAGCGACGTCATCCCCGACGTACTGTTCGAAGAGTTGCTGCTCAGGGGTCTGGAAGATCATACCCACCTGGCGGCGCAGCCATTTGATGTCCAGACTGTGGTCGCTCAGGTCCTGTCCGAAAACGAGGACTCTCCCTTTCTGTGGTCTTATCAGCCCATTGAAATGCTGGATCAGAGTGGACTTGCCGGAGCCGGTCGGCCCGATGATGGCGACGATCTCTCCTTCCTCTACCTTCATGTTCACCCCCCGAAGAGATACCGCCTCGAAGGGGGAGCCCGGCAGATAGGTATGATGGAGATCCTCTACCTCTAGCACGTGTGTCAAACGCTGACCCTCGCAGAGGAAGGAAAGCGGCAGAGTTCTTCGACGCACTCCTGCACGGTCAGCAGCGGCGTGGGGAAGGCTGGCTGTCTGCCATGGATCAACTCAGCAAGCTGAGTTACTGGAGGAAGGTCGAGGCCCAGTTCTCGCAGCTCGTCCCCCCGGCTGAACACCTCCCGGGCAGCTCCGTCCAAGGCGATGGTGCCCTGGTCCATGACGATAACCCGTGTACCTTCCACGGCCTCGCTCATGAAGTGGGTGATGGCAATGACCGTCACGCCCTGGGCATGGAGCTGCCGTACGGTGTCCAGCAGCTCCCGGCGACCGCGGGGATCCAGCATGGCAGTGGCCTCGTCGAGAATGAGATAGGAAGGGCGCATGGCCATGGCACCTGCTATGGCCACACGCTGCTTCTGGCCCGCGGAGAGCAGATGGGGAGGTCTGGCACGGTGGTCTACCATGTCCACCGCGGCCAAAGCCTCATCTACTCGTGCCCTCAGTTCCTGGTGCGGTAGGCCCATGTTCTCTGGCCCGAAGGCCACATCTTCTTCGACCACTGTGGCCACGATTTGGTTGTCGGGGACCTGGAAGACCATGCCCACTGTGTGTCGGATGGTGGCCAGGTACTGGGGATCTTTGGTGTTCATACCCCCGATGAACACCTCTCCCGCGGTAGGGAGGAGGAGGGCGTTGAGGTGCTTGGCGAGGGTGGATTTTCCAGAACCGTTTCTACCGATGATGGCCACGTACTCGCCACGATCGATTCGGAGGTTGATGCCGTTCAGGGCCCTCACAGGATGGGGCCGATCCACATCGTAGGTGTAGTAGACGTCTTCGATTGCGATCATCTGCGTGTGTTCATCGGAGGACGGAGGCGTGCCGCAAAAAAGGCCTCTCCAAGCCAACCAGAGAGGCGCAATCTTCCAAAAGGACCAGTATTTGATGATCTTCTTGGCTCAATTGCCGTCTCGGTCCCCAAGATCCAAGCGACTGCGAGCATAGCTGTTAACCCACGAAGCTCGGGGCCGCTGGTCTGGTCCCCGGCAT
>CAYGQI010000104.1:0-2487 GCA_964351925.1 uncultured Anaerolineales bacterium
GGTGGTGAAGCCCGAACCCAGTCACCATTCTCGTGGCGGTACCAGTTCTCCGTTTGCGCACCTACGGTCCAGTAGGTCCCTGAGTCATCCTGGAACAGAAACTCGCGCAACTGGGCCTCGAACTCATCCTCGGAGATGGTTCCAGCTTCTGCCTGCGCCTTCAACTCGCGGAACAGATCTGCTATCTCCTCAGGTCTCACCGCTTTCTCTCCTTCCCGGACTACCTGAGATCACCCCAGCGGCAGGCCACACCGGTTGCAGAACCTCTCGTCAGGATCAATGGGGTCTCCACAGCGCTTGCAGCACACGGGCCTGAGGACCAGTCGTGCACCGCACTGTCTGCAATACAAATCCTCAGTCTCCGCAGCGGAGTGACAGCTCGGGCACGCCCTCGAGGATGGCGCCGTCGGCTCGGCAAGCTCCGCCTCGCGGCCAAGATCATTGGCTTGCCGCCCCAGGGGCGCTATCTCTTCCGGAAGTGTAGACGGCGGAGCACCGGGCTTGACCCTGTGCGCCCGCAACGGACCACCACAATTGCCGCAGAAAGCAGCCCCTAGCTCGTTGAGATGTCCACATTCAGGGCATTTGCCGTCGTCAGGCATTGTTGCTCTCCAGTTTCGCCATTATAGCACAAGCGCCAGACCCAGGCAAGGATTGCTCGCCGACAGGCCTGCACACGCACACCGTTTCCGGCGCGGACCAATCAGGGTCTGCGCAGCGCACTCAGCGCTCCTCGCTCCTGAAGCCCCGCACTGCGACAGCAAAGGTTGAACTGCGGCAAGCGATACAGTAGAATCTCAGAAGCCGGAGGAGATCCCCATGCATTTCGATATCCTCACGCTCTTCCCGCAGATGTTCAAGACACCTTTCGAGGAGAGCATAGTTAGCCGAGCTATCGAGCAAGGTCTGGTCTCCGTCGCCATTCACAACATCCGCGACTTCGCCACAGACAAGCATCGCGTGACCGACGACACTCCGTATGGGGGTGGTGGCGGCATGGTGATGAAACCTGAGCCCATCTTCCGGGCAGTGGAGTCGATCCTGGGAGGGGACGTTGCCCCCTCGACACCCGTGATACTCCTCAGCCCTCAAGGTCGCTCATTCACACAGGCGGTGGCCCGGGAGTTTACCGCCCATCCCAGGCTCGTGCTCATCTGCGGCCGCTATGAGGGCGTGGACGAGCGAGTACGGCTTGGTCTGGCCAATGATGAGATCTCCATCGGCGACTACGTCCTCACCGGTGGAGAAATACCAGCCATGGTCATCGTGGATGCTGTCACCAGACTAGTTCCTGGAGTCCTTGGGGACCCGTCCGCAGCTGCCAAGGACTCGCACGCGGACGGTCTGCTCGAGCACCCACAGTACACACGACCTGCCGTCTTCAGAGGGCATGCCGTTCCCGAAGTACTTCTCTCGGGGAACCATGCAGCAGTAGATCTCTGGAGGCGTCGCCAGGGTCTACTGAGGACGTATGAGCGACGGCCCGATCTCCTTCGAGCGGCCGACCTGACGGATGAAGAGCAGGACTTTCTGGAGTCATTGCGCCTGGAGAGCGACTGACTGACGAATGCGTGCAACTCACATCCTCGTCCTGCTGTTGATGGCAGCCTTCCTCGCCGCGTGTGTCGATGCGCCAGGGGTGCCTGAGGCAGCGACACCTCATCCGCCCACACCCACAATCCCAAGATCATCGCCGACGCCGACTCCCTCGCCAGCCTTGGAGACGCACTCCGAGAACATGTATGAGGACCCCGTCGGCAGTCTGCGGTTTCTTCTTGATGTGGAGAATGCCAATGACTACCCAGTGGAGCGCGTCCGCGCGAGCGTTGTTCTGCAAGATGAGGAAGGGAGGACGGTAGCGTCTCAGTCGGCGTATGCCAGGCTAGACCTGCTGGGGCCTGGCGAGAGGGCGCCAGTGATGGTGGTCTTCTTCCTGGCCAGTCCCGACTTCGCTACGCGTTACATCCGCGTTGATGCACAGAAGGCGGACTATCTGATGCAACTCCTGAATCCTACGCTCGAGATCGTCGATCCCTCCGGGAGAGTAGGGGAGTGGGTGCCCTATGAAGTACTGGGAAAGGTACACAATGCCAGCAGTCTGGACGCAGAATCTGTGACCCTTGCCGTCACCTGCTTTGATGCCCAAGGAAGGATCGTGGCCATCGGCACCGGCCGCCCAGACGAGCGCACCATACCGGCTGGTGAGTCATCCGAGTTCCTCGTCAGTCTGGGAGCCGTGGTCGGGAATGTGGACAGGTGCAGAGTCCAGGTCGAAGGGTTGGCCCCCGCTGGAACCTAGGATCCCTCGTCCTTGTTCCCCTGCTCTTCCTTCTTGCCAAAATCCTTCAGCTTCGTGGCCAACCCCTTCAGTTGCTCGTTCACGAGGTAGTTGACCGTGCCCTCGGGATAGGCCCCATCCTCTTGCCGCTCGCCGGCATCGCGGCCGGTCAGTATGGATATCCCGTCATCGATCGTTTCTACCGAGTA
>CAYGQI010000104.1:2587-6185 GCA_964351925.1 uncultured Anaerolineales bacterium
TCAGTGGAAGACGCGCTATCGCCATCGACTGCCCCGTATGACTGCTCGAAGCAGATGCTCGCCGACAGGTTCAGGGGCCTATCCTGCGCGTACTTGCCTCCCAGGTAGCCTGACAGAATCATCACTCCCTTGTCGTGGATGCTACCGCTCATCTTGGCCTCACGCTCGATGTTGATCACACCATCCCGACCCATGAAGGTCTGAGCAGTGATGCGTGAGGGCTTTCCGAAGTAGTAGTCCCCCAGGTCGATGATGGAGAGGCCGTTAACCTGGCCCACAACTTCGCCCTCGGTGTCCACCATGATGAGTCCCTTGTCGATCTGCCGGCGAACCCGCTCTTCGATCTGGCTGGCTCGATACACCTTCTCCTGGATAGCCTGCTGCACGTCTTCGGACGTGACCAGTTCGTGCCCGTTGCGGCCTGCCCAGTAGCTTGCTTCGTGGATAACATCCTTGATGAGGCCAAACCGGGTGGTCAGTTTCTCCTGATCCTCCACCATGCGAGCCGCGTACTCTACCACCTTGGCCACGGCGCCCAGCTCGAAGTGCCTCAGTTCACCTTCCTCGCACCGGTCATGCACGAAGAGGGCAACCTTCTGGAGGTTCTCGGACGACCAATCCATGTCAGCAGCAAAATCCGCCTTGACCTTGAAGAGTTCCTGGAAATCCTCATCCAGGCTATAGAGCAGATAGTATGTGGTGGGATCGCCGATAAGCACTACTTTGATGTCGAGAGGAATGGGCTCCGGAGCAAGTGAGGCAGTAGCGATCAGACTCAGCTGCTGTGACAACTCCTCAGTCTTGATCTCCCCATTCCTGAGGGCGCGCTTGAGGCCATCCCAGGCCAAGGGGTTCCTCAGCAAGTCGAGGACGTCCAAGATGAGATACCCACCATTGGCCCGATGAAGGGCTCCGGCCTTGATGGCACCATAGTCGGTCACCAGTGTTCCGAACTCCGCTCTGTGCTCGATACGTCCGACCAGGTTCTGATAGGTCGGGTTGGTCTCCTGGATCACCGGTGCACCTGACACCTCACCATTGTCCACGATCAGGTTGATCCTGTATTTGTCGAAAGGCGATTTCCTAAAGCGAGCCATGAAAGCAAAAGGACCTTCCTCCATCCCCGTTGATCCTTCGTCTCCAGATGGTGAACTTCGCTTGAACTGCTCCACCTTGGACAATATGTCCTTTTGCACAGCGTCCAGGAAAACAATCAGACCTCCGACGTCGGCGTGCTTCTTCCTCAGAGTCTCGAAGTGGTGCCCTATGGTGAAGGAAGCCGTGTCCTGATCCAGACTGCGCAGTTGCTCCCTTGCATCTCTCTCCAGCAAGCGCACCTCGCGCAGCGTCTTCTCCAGCTCACTCTGAAGACCAGGGCGGTATTTCTCCAATTCCGATTTCTTCTCTGGGGGTAGTTGCTCGTATTGCTCACGACTCAAGACCTCTCCGCTGAGGGCAGGAGCGATGACCAGACCCATAGGGGTTCTCAACAAGGCGAAACCCCGTTCGATCATTCTGGCCTCAAGGCCCTGCAACTTGGCATTTCTGGCCTCGTCCAGTTTCCGCCCGATCGCGTTGTAGTGCTCCTGGTACTGTTCTCCCTCAAAGGCCCGGGGCAATTCGCGCCCTAGATCTTCGAGTAGCGCGTCCACCTCATCCCGAATCGCACACCCTGTGTCTGAAGGCAGACGCAGCGCCCGCGGCTGGTATGGATCATCGAAGTTGTTCACATACGCCCAGCTGTCAGGTGGCGTTCCCGTCGCTGCCTTCCTCTGCAGAAATTCCCTGATGACAGTAGCCCTTCCTGAACCAGTTGGCCCCAGGGCGTAGATGTTGTACCCCTGGCACGGGATTTCTATCCCGAAATCTATCGCTCTCGTGGCTCTCTCCTGACCGATGATCTCTGCCAGCTCGGTGAGTTCAGCGGTGGACTTGAACGAGAACAGATCCGGATCGCACGTGCGTCTCAGTTCCTCTGGTCGGAGTTCTCTGACCGCCATCGACTGAGTATCTCCTTTCTACTCCAGAAGTCCTTGGGCGGAACCGTGAGAATCGATGGGATCACTACCCTTATCGGCGCGCATTCTCGGTGATCGACGTTCAGGGGGCAGGCCTATCGCACTGTCTCTCACTGGTCGTCGAACCTGTAGCTCACCGTGTAGACACCCTGGTCATACTCGGTCTTCGCCTTCCTGCCGAGCCTGGTGAACACGTGCAGGGCACGCTTGTTCTGGTCCAGGACCTCGGCCTTAAACCCCCCGATGTTATGAGCGCGGGCGATGTTATCCAGGTACTCGTGCATGAGTGAGCCGAGGCCCTTGCCCTGCCAGTCGTCCTTCACCAGCAAGGCCAGCTCCGCCATGTCCGAGTCATTCTCCTTAATGTATCTGCCCACTCCAACCATCCGCTCTTCGCCATCAACTTCCTGGATTGCGACGATGGCCATGTGCTCATCATAGTCCACCGTGGTGTAGTACTGCACCCTTTCATGTGGGAACGCGCTCGTCGAGCTGAAGAAGCGCAGGTAGATGCTTTGATCCGACAGCGAGTAGAGCAGCTCCTGCTCCAATCGCTCATCAGTTGCCTTGATGGGCCTGAGCAGAACCTCCGTGCCGTCTTTCAGAGTGAACCTCTTCTCCAGTTCCGCGGGGTAGACACCCACGGGCGGCAATTGGTCCACGAAGGCGTACTTGCGGACTTTGGCCTCGTTTAGCAACTCCCTACGGAAATCTGGATGGGCGATGTTGATCAGCGCCAGTGCGCGCTCTCGTATGTTGCTACCGTGGAGATAGGCTACCCCGTACTCTGTCACCACATAGTGCACGTCCCCTCGGGTGGTCACCACGCCTGCCCCCTCTGAGAGTCGAGACACTATCCTGGAGACTGTACCGTCCTTCGCCGTGGAGGGTAGAGCGATGATTGGCTTCCCACCCCTGGACCGCGCCGCCCCGCGGATCATGTCCACCTGACCACCTATGCCACTGTAGAACAGGTACCCGATTGAGTCCGAGCAGACTTGTCCTGTGAGGTCCACCTCCAAAGCCGAGTTGATGGCTACCATGCTGTCGTTCTGACTGACAATGAAGGGGTCGTTGACGTAGTCTGAGGGGTGGAACTCTATGAACGGATTCTGATCAACCCAATCGTAGAGGCGCTTCGTGCCCATGACGAAGCTGGCAATCATCTTTCCTCGATGGAGGGTCTTCCTGGCGTTGGTGAGCACGCCAGCCTCCACGAGATCGATCACTCCGTCAGAGAGCATCTCGCTGTGCACGCCGAGGTCTCTCTTGTTAACCAGTGCTGCCAGAATCGAATCAGGAATAGTCCCAATCCCCATCTGCAGCGTCGAGCCATCATCGATGAGGCGCGCTATGTTCTCCCCGATCCCTCGGGCCACCTCATCGGCCTCTGGGTAGGACAGCTCCGGGATTGGCGCCTCGTTCTCCACTAAGACATCGATGTCGTTAACGTGGATGAAACTGTCGCCCAGAGTCCAGGGCATGCAGGGGTTGGCCTCGGCGATGACATAGCCCGCGGCCTCAGCGGCCGGCTTCACGATGTCCACGGACACGCCAAAGCTACAGAACCCGTGCTGGTT
>CAYGQI010000105.1:0-6183 GCA_964351925.1 uncultured Anaerolineales bacterium
GTGAGCACCTTCCTCCCATCATCGGTAAGATGATAGTACTTCCGCGAAGGTCCCTTGTCCACCACCTCCCACTGACTGGTGAGGAGCCCCTCCTTCTCCAGCCCATGCAGCGCGGGATACAGTGTGCCCTCTTTGAATACAAAGTATCCCTTACTGCGACGTTTGAGTTCCTTGGCGATCTGATACCCGTACATCGGCTTCTCCGCCAGCATGGCGAGGATCAGTACCCTGGCACTCCCCCTTCTCAGGTCTTTTTCCATGGTCGTTAGCTCCCGCCTGCCCATTCCCTCCAGCATCGGCTGTAGGTCCCCGACCCTGGGATAATACATAGAAAGATGATGTACCAAGATTCATTATACTCCTAATTCGATGGGTTGTCAAGATGGGGGTGGTGCTGCTACGGGACCGCGAATGGCGGGAATGGTGCCGGTGGCACGCAAGGGGGCTTCTAGGACCAAAGAGATGCGGCAGCGCCCTACATGGGTTTGGGTTCTGCGATCTTTCATATGACCAATGGATCTGGAAGAGGTGGGCGGAGCGGACGTGGTCTGGCGATGCTTCCGCACGCGAGGGTGTTGTAGGGCGAGTGGTCAGCTTGTCCTACCTGGGTGTAGGGTTCTCATAGGGGCGGGCCCGAGACCCGCCCTTGGCGGTTCTGGCAGCGATGGCGAGGGGTGACCCATTCTGCTGCTTGCGCGCCATCCGGAAAGCTGCTACAATAGTGCCAATAAGAATACTCCAACGCGTTGATCGGGACGAGTAGCGGCCTGAGAAGGTGACAGAGAGAGGGGGTCACCGGGTGGAAGCCCCCTCGACCCGACGGCCGCGAAAACCCCCCGGGAGCGGACCTCCCAAACCGCTGCGGCGAGAGTATGAGGTCCCGGGCCTGGCCCGTTATCGCCTTAGAGTGCGGCGCCCGAGCGATCGTGTGCCGAACTTGGGTGGAACCACGTAAGAGTCCATGCGCCCCAAGGCATGGGCTCTTTTGTTGTATCTGAGAGTGGTCACACCCGCTGTCTGGTTCTGTGGAAGCCGAACGGGGCCTGCGGGAGGTCCGCCGGATATCTCTCAGTGAAGCAAGGAGTAACGAGAGGGTGGCAGGTGAGCGCTACACAGATCTCAGGTTTGCCAAATCGACGATGGAGGAAAGAGAGTGAGAACACTGACTATGAAGTTCGGAGGCACCTCGGTAGGCAACGCCGCAGCCGTAGCGCAGGCCGCTGAGATGGTGCTCTCCGGTGCAGAGCAATGGGAGCAAGTGGTGGTGGTCGTCTCCGCGGCGAACGGGGCGACGGATGCCCTGATCAGGGGTGCATCGACGGCGGCCTCCGGCGACGGCGAGACCTATCTGTGCATCCAGGCCGAGCTCAGGGAGCGCCACCATGAGGTGATCCATGAATTGCTCGCGTCGAGCAACGAGTGCTCCTCCCTGCTGGCGATGGTGGATGAGCACCTGGCCGAGTTCACCGCCTTCTGCCGCAGCATTCACGTGCTGGGGGAGGTGACTCCCAGGGCCATGGACACCATCGTCTCCGTGGGGGAGAGGATGAACGCCAGGATCCTGGCGGCACTCCTGCGCCAGCGAGGGGCCAGCAGCGAGGCGGTAGACGCCACTCAACTCATTATCACAGACGCCACCTTTCAGCAAGCCGTGCCCCTGATGGAACCCACTCGCGCGCGCGTCGCCGAGCGTTTGCTCCCCCTGCTGGCCGACGGAGTCATCCCCATAGTCACCGGCTTCATCGGCGCCACTCTCCAGGGAGAGACCACCACCTTGGGGCGCGGCGGCAGCGACTTCAGTGCAGCTATACTGGGGGATTGCCTGGACAGCGACGAGGTGTGGATCTGGACCGACGTCGATGGCGTGATGACTGCAGACCCGCGCCAGGTGCCCCAGGCCCAACTCATCCCCGTCCTCTCCTACGGCGAGGTCGCCGAGCTGGCCTACTTCGGGGCCAGGGTGCTCCACCCTCGCGCCATTCGCCCGGTTGTGGAACGAGATATCCCCTTGTGGGTCAAGAATACCTTCCACCCCAGTTGCCCCGGGACGCGGATAGTGCGGGAAGCCGAGGACGTCTCTGGTGCCGTCAAGGCCGTCACCGCCATCGAGGGCCTGAGCATGGTCACCGTGGAAGGGCGCGGCATGCTGGGAGTGCCGGGCATTGCGGCGCGCACCTTCGCGGCCGTGGCCAGCCAGCGGGCCAGTGTACTCATGATCTCTCAGGCCTCGTCGGAGCAGTCTATCTGCTTCGTCATCCCTACAGACACCGTGCCGCTCGTCGTCACGGCCATCGAGGAAGAGATGGCGACGGAGCTTCGCAGACGCGACATCGACCGCGTCTCCTCCTTGAACGACGTGGTCATCGTCACCGCGGTAGGAGCCGGGCTGAGGCACACTCCCGGAGTCGCCGCCCGCACCTTCGGCGCCCTGGCTCAAAGCAACATCAACGTCATCGCCGTCGCCCAGGGTTCGTCCGAATGTAGCATCTCCCTGGTCGTGTCGGCCCAAGATGCCGGCGATGCGGTGCGTCAGATCCACAATGAGGTGATACTCCATGGATAGCACAACGTGGGCCTCAAGGACTGAGCCGGACATGGCCGATCCAGGCCAGCCCTATCATAGCTGGCTGCAGTGTTTCCGGGGCTGTGGCCGTCGCTATTCTATCTACGACGTAGTCTACCGCTGTGAGGAGTGCGGTGGACTGCTTGATGTGCAGCACGATCTCGGGGCCTTGAAGGGGCGGAGCGGAACGGCTTGGAGAACACTCTTCGAAGAGCGCACGCGCTCTGTCGAGGGGTCGTATGCCAGCGGCGTATGGAGCAAAAAGGAGTGGGTCTGTCCTCAATTGGGTCCTGAGAACGTCGTTACCTTGGGCGAGGGCAACACCCCTCTCCTCCGCGCTCGTGGCCTCGAGCAAGAGTTGGGCCTGGACCGGTTGTGGCTCAAGTTGTGTGGCAACTCTCATACTGGGTCCTTCAAGGACCTGGGCATGACTGTCCTGGTCTCGGTGGTGCGCCAGATGATCGCCGACGGGCGAGAGATCCGAGCTGTGGTCTGCGCTTCCACGGGCGATACTTCGGCCGCCCTCGCAGCATACTGCGCCGCCTCGGGTATCCCGGCCATCGTTCTTTTGCCCAGGGACAAGGTGTCCACCGCACAACTGGCCCAGCCTGTGGCGAACGGAGCGCTGGTCCTGGCCCTGGATACCGACTTCGATGGCTGCATGCACCTGGTGCAGGAGCTGGCCGAGGACAAGACGATCTACCTGGCCAACTCCATAAATCCGTTACGGATTGAGGGCCAGAAGACGGTGAGCATGGAGATCGTGCAGCAACTCGGTTGGGAGGTGCCGGACTGGATCGTGATTCCGGCGGGCAACCTGGGCAACGTCGCCGCGCTGGGCAAGGGGCTGCTGCTGATGAAGGAGTTGGGCCTCATCGACCGGTTGCCACGTTTCGCCTGCGCCCAGGTGGAGAGGGCCAATCCTCTCTATCTTAGCTACCTGACGGACTTCGAGGAGTACCATCCCGTCAAAGCCGGTCGAACTCTGGCCAGCGCCATCCAGATCGGAGATCCAGTGAGCTACGAGCGGGCGATCAGGACCCTGCGCCTGTTCGGCGGCGTGGTGGAACAGGCCAGCGAGGACCAACTGGCCAACGCAGCGGCCCGGGCCGACCGCACCGGTTTCTACTGTTGCCCGCAGACCGGGGCTGCCCTGGCAGCTCTGTCCAAGCTGGTGGAGCGCGGGGAGATCAAGCCCTCCGAGAAGGTGGTGGTCATTTCCACCGCGCACGGTCTGAAGTTCACGGACTTCAAGGTGGGCTACCATGAGCACGGGCTTGACGATGTGGAGGCCCTTCACTCCAACCCACCAGTCGAGCTGTCGGCGAAACTGGGTGCGGTGGCCGAGGCTATCGATCAGGCGCTGCGAGATGGCGTGGCTTGCATCTGAATCGTAGCCGCATGAATGGAAACGCGAGTGTGGCGAATACCGCCCATGACACAAACGGCCGTTTGCCCAGACGGTGCAGCCGAACCGTGGGGCGGGTCCGGCATGCGCAGCACGGACACGTGACAGGGGTACAGCGCGCCAGACGAGTTTGCCGCCGCAGGATGGGGATGGTATACTGAATAGGTTGCGACCTGGTCCCACCAGGCATGAGGGATGCCAACCGTGAACCTGCTGAGCATGATCTACGCCGTGGCGGCAGTATGGCTCGCCGTATATGCGCTGAACTCCTTCGTCTTGACCTTCCTACACTGGAGGCACCGAGGCAGAGATCCGCGCGCCGGTGTCCTCAGCAGCTACCCCAGGGTGACAGTGCAGCTTCCCACCTTCAACGAGGCCCATGTCGTGGAGCGTCTCATCGACCGCACCGCGAGAATGCCATATCCGCGGGACAGACTCCAGATCCAGGTCCTGGACGACTCCACCGACGAGACCACCGCCCTGGCCCGCAAGAGGGTGGCTTACCACCGCGCTCGAGGTGTGGACATCGAGCTTCTCCACCGTCACCACCGGAGTGACTTCAAAGCTGGCGCGCTGCGCGAGGGCATGGAAAGCGCCTCTGGAGAGTTTTTGGCCCTTTTCGATGCCGACTTCCTTCCGCCGGAGGATTTCCTGCTCCGGACCATCCCCCATTTGCTCGCACACCCTCAGCTGGGGTTTGTGCAGACGCGCTGGGGGCACATCAACGATGGGTACTCTTCCCTCACCGGGGCCCAAGGCATCGCTCTCGACGGTCACTTCGCCGTGGAGCAGCCCGCCCGTTTTCGCACGGGGTTATTCCTGAACTTCAATGGTTCGGGCGGGGTGTGGCGCCGGGAGTGCATCGAGGATGCTGGCGGGTGGCAGGGCGACACCCTGTGCGAGGACATGGACCTCAGCTACAGGGCCCAACTGGCGGGCTGGGAGCCCATGTATCTGCGAGACGTGGTGTGCCAGGCCGAGATCCCTGCGCAGATCCACGCCTTGAAGCGGCAACAGGCGCGCTGGGCCGGAGGTTCCATCAGCTGCGCCCTCAAGCTCTGGCGTCCCCTCGTTGAGGCACCGGTGTCAGCCTTCAAGCGCGTGGAGGGCCTCATCCATCTCACCAGCTATCTGGTGCACCCCCTGATGCTGCTGATCCTGGCACTCTCTGTGCCCTTGCTCTACCTGCGACTGCCCTTGGCCTATCCCTTGACCTACCTGAGCCTGGCCAGTCTCGGGCCACCCACCATGTACGCCTGGGCGCAGCGAAGTCTCTATCCCAACTGGATCAGCCGGCTGAGGTACTTCCCCTTCCTCGTGCTCCTGGGCACTGGCCTGACCTTGAGCAACAGCAGGGCCATCTACAGGGCATTGACGGGAAAGCGCGATGAGTTTGGCCGCACGCCCAAGTTCGGGCTGGAGAGAGAGTGGGATGAATGGAGGGGAAGCAGGTATGCATTGTCCTTCGACTGGTTGGCTCTGGGGGAGGCGTCGGCAGCGCTATACGCGCTGCTGGGGGTGGCCGTCGCCCTCCAGCAGGGCAACCTCCTCGCGGTGCCCTTCCTGATGCTGCACGTCGCAGGGTTGGGCTACGTGGCCTCCCTGACCATCCTGCACTCGGCCCGCGGTTGGTTAGGAGGCGAAGCTCAGATGGCTGGTACCAAGACGCCGCTGGCCGGCAGCGCCAACCCCTCCTCCTGGAGACGATAGCCCGGCGCTCCCTGGGGTGGCAGTCCAGGGCTCAAGCAGAGCCCTGCTTCGCCTCCAGATCCTCGGGGTAGAGGACCTCGCCCCCCTCTATGGGCCGCAGCCCGTCAGGCAGGTCCAGAGGATGGTCCTTGCCGGGGAGGATGACCCCACTGGCAGTGTAAGGACCCACAGTGGGCCAGTACCCCACCTTCTCCTGAGTGGCGAACTCTAGTCGCACGATGGCCTTGGGCCACTTGTAGCCATACTTCGAGGGCACCACCAGCCGCAACGGCGAGCCATACTTGGCAGGCAGCAGTTCATCGTTCATGCCGTAGGCGAAGAGCACCCCATCCCCCGAGAGCTCGTCCAACGAGAGGGACTCGTAATAGCCATCGGCGCAGAAGAAGTGCAGCCAGCGAGCGTCAGGCTCCGGCTCCGCCAGCTCCAGCAGCGAGTTGAGGTCAAAGCCCTCCCACTTGGCTCGCGCGGACCAGCACTCCACGCACTTCATGCGCCTGATGTC
>CAYGQI010000106.1:0-6072 GCA_964351925.1 uncultured Anaerolineales bacterium
CCATCGCCTACAGCAAGAGTGGGGTCATCCGTTGGGAGGACCGCTACGACGGGGGGGCAGATGGGTACGACGTGGCCTGGGCCATCGCCACCGATGGTAACGGAGTCTATGTGGCAGGGTCTAGCGAGGGCGAGGGCACTGGCTATGACTATGCCATCATTCGCTACCTGCAAGACGGTGACGTGAGCTTCATGGCAAGGTACCTGGGCCCTGCTGGAGGGGACGATAAGGCCAACGACGTTGCTGCGGCCAATGGCAGGGTCTATGTGACCGGATTCAGCGAAGGGGACGGCACTGATGGCGACTACCTCACCATCGCCTACGGCGGCGGGGGTGGCGTCAAGTGGACCAACCGCTACAACGGACCTGCGACCGGGTTCGATCAGGGGAACGCCGTCGGGGTCTGCCCGACTACGGGGAACGTCTACGTGACCGGCGGGAGTGGTGGCGTGGACACGAGATCGGATTTCGCGACCATCAAGTACACTCCGTAGAGACGGCTGATTCGGCCTGCGGTCGGACCAGCAGTGCTCGCTGACGAGAGGAAGGGCTCCCTGTGGGTAGCACTGGGAGCCCTGTTGATTAGTGGCTCAGTCTCGACATCCCAGGCGGTGCCGGGGCGGCAGCAGGGCGAGTTTGACAGCACAGATGAGTTTTGGTAGTATTACCAAGTCCACGCCAGTCGGGCTCTCTGGAGGCGGTTGGCCTGCTGGTCTGAAAACTGGTCAATACAATAGAGGAGGTAAGTCATGAGGTTGGGTAGTTTGCGCACGACTCTTGGACGGATGGTGAGGGTGGGCATCTTCTCCCTGGTGCTGCTGGCTCTGGTGCTGCCGGCTGCCTCGGCAGCCGGCACGCGCCTGTGGGTCAAGCGGTACAACGGGCCCGCAAGCAGCACAGATGAGGCGGCGGCCCTGGCCTTTGATAGCTCAGGCAACATCTACGTTGCCGGACGGAGCAAGGCAGCCGGGACGGCGGAGGTCTACCTGGACTACCTGGTCATCAAGTATGGGCCAGGTGGAACTGTGATGTGGGTGAAACGATACAACGGTGCCGCAAACGGCTGGGATGCAGCCCGAGCCATCGCCGTGGACGATGACGGGAACGTATATGTGACCGGCGTGAGCGCCGGTTCTGGCACGTTCGACGACTACGCCACGATCAAGTACAGCGCCTCGGGGGCAGAGTTGTGGGTCAGAAGGTACAGCAATGGCGCCTACATGGACACACCGGCTGACATCGCGATCGATTCCTTCGGGAATGTGATCGTGACCGGCGTCAGTGCCTCGAAGGCCGGGGGCAATGACTACTACACTATCAAGTACGGACCCGGCGGCACCACGAAGTGGGCTAAGCGGTACGACGGGCCGGCTACCGGAGGCGACAAGGCCACGGGAGTGGTCGTGGATAGCGAAGACAACGTTTACGTGACCGGCACCAGCGAGGGTGAGGGCACGGGCTGGGACTTCTGCACCATCAAGTACAGCTCGGGTGGGACGCCGTTGTGGGTGAAAAGGTGGGACGGCCCTGGACACCTGGGCGATGGGGGGACGGGCATCGCCATCGACGAGAGCGACTTGGTGTACGTCACAGGGTACAGCTATACGGCGGGGAACCAAGGCGACTATATGACCATCGCTTACACCAAGGACGGGACGGTGAGATGGACGAAGCGCTACGACGGCCCGGCGCATGGGGAGGACGGGCCCACGGGCATCGCCGTAGATGGCGATGGGGTGTACGTGACCGGGGGCAGCGTCGGCAACAACACCGGCCAGGATTATGCTACCGTCGGCTACCGCCTAGACGGTACGCAGAGATTTGTCAAGAGGTATACAAGCTCAGGGAAATACAACGATTGGCCCAATGCCATCGCTGCTGGCAACGGCAGGGTCTACGTGACCGGTTTCAGCAATGCCGACTGCTACACCATAGCGTACGGCGCCGCCGGTGGGTACAAGTGGTCCGATCGGTACAACGGACCCGCCGGCGCGTTCGACCAGGGGAATGCCATCGGGGTTAACCCGGCCAACGGCAACGTCTTCGTGACAGGCGGGAGCTTGGGCATAGACACGAAATCGGACTTCGTCACCATTGGCTATACCCCATAGTCGGGGCTAGCCTCGCGGCAGTTAAGGCCGCTTCGACTGACAAGGTCAAGAGAAGGCTCCCTCTGTGCAGAGGGAGCCTTTTTCGTGGGGGTCTTGAGTTGTTGGGGGCCAAGGCCGCCCGTGCGCAAGTCGGTCAAATGCGGGCAGGCGGGGCAGGAAGAGCCAGGGTATAGTTGCGGCGCCGTGCGGGCTGGCTGGCGTCTCAGACTAAGGCGGCGGGCATCAACCCTCCGGCAGCGGCTGCTGGCCGTGCCTGGGCGCAACCAGGGGCCGGATTTGACAGCACAGAGAGGTTCTGCTAGTATTGCCGAGTGGATGCCAGTCGGCCCGTCAGGAACCGGTTGGCCTGCCGCTTTGGCAGCCTTAGTTACTAAGGAGGTAGGTCATGAGGTTGGATAGTCTGCGCACGGCTCTTGGACGGACGGTGAGGGTGGCGCTGTTCTCCGTGGTGCTGCTGGCCCTAGTGATGCCAGCTGCATCAGCAGCCACCGCTCGCCTGTGGGTCAAACGGTACGACGGAACCGGAGACGACGTGGATGAGGGGGCCGCCCTGGCCTTCGATGGCTCGGGCAACGTCTACGTTGCTGGACGGAGTGTCGGAGCCGGCACGCTGTACGACTCCCTGGTCATCAAGTATGGGGCCGACGGAGCTGTGAAGTGGGTGGCGCGATATGATGGTCCCGTAAGTGGGTGGGATGGAGCCCGAGCCATCGCCGTGGACGATGACGGGTACATATACGTAACTGGCCGGAGCAGGGGTTCCGGGACCGGGGACGACTTCGTCACCGTCAAGTACAGCGCCTCGGGGACACAGATTTGGGTCAGGAGGTACAGTTCCGGGATCTACGACGACGAAGCGGTTGACATCGCCATAGATTCCCTCGGGAATGTGATCGTGACGGGCGTCAGTGCCGCGAAGGACTCGGGCAATGACTTCCTGACCATCAAGTACGGACCCAATGGCAATACGAAGTGGGTGAAGCGGTACGACGGACCGGCTGGGGAAGGCGACAAGGCCACAGCAGTGGCCGTGGATTCCGAAGACAATGTCTACGTGACCGGCGCCAGCATGGGCGAGGGCACGAACTGGGACTTCTGCACCATCAAGTACAGCCCGGCTGGGGCGCAGTCGTGGGTGAGAAGGTGGGACAGCCCCACGCACAATAGCGAAGGGGCGACGGACATCGCCATCGATGACTACGACCGTGCATACGTGACGGGGTACAGCTACACGCAGGGGGACGATGCTGACTATCTCACCGTCAGCTACGGAAAGAACGGGACCTTGAGGTGGACGCGGCGCTACGACGCCCCGTCGCATGGGCCGGACGTGCCCTGGGCCATCGCCATAGATGGCGATTCGGTGTACGTGACCGGGGGCAGCGCCGGCAGCACCACCGCCCAGGATTATGCTACCGTTCGCTACCTCCTAGACGGCACGCAGAAGTTCGCTAAGAGGTATTCAAGCACAGGCAAATACGACGATGTGGCTAATGACGTCGCCGCCGCTAACGGCAGGGTCTACGTGACCGGTTTCAGCAATGCCGACTTCTTCACCATAGCATACGGCGCCGGCGGCGGGTATAAGTGGTCCGATCGGTACAACGGACCCGCCCGCACGTTCGACCAGGGGTATGCCATCGGGGTCTGCCCGGCGAGTGGCAACGTGTACGCTACGGGCGGTAGCGGTGGCGTCGGGACCAAAGCCGACTTCGCCACCATTAAGTACACGCCGTAGAGACGGCTGATCCGGCCTGTGGTCGGACCAGCGCGGCTCAACAGCTCAAGTCAAGGCTCCCTCTGTGCAGAGGGAGCCTTTTTCGTGGGGGTCTTGAGTTGTTGGGGGCCAAGGCCGCCCGTACCGAAGCTGGCCAAATGCGGGCGATCAGGGCAGAAAGAGCCAGGGTGTGATCGCGCTGCCATTGCTCAACTAGGCCCATCACTCCTGCGCCAGCAGGGCCCCGAGCAGAATCCGAGCTACTAGTATCCCCAGTCGCCTGGATCGTAGGGAGGATATTGGCCACACGAGTTGGGGAAGACCGTCAACGTGTAGTACATCGACGAGCTGCCGTCCTCCGCCGAGTTCCGCTCCTGAAACTGCTTGCCGCATCCCAACTCCGACTGCTTCCCTTTGCTTTGTTCAGTGGCAAGGTTCTTAGTGAGGGCTTCAGCCCTTCAAAACACGCTAAGGCGCGCACTACGAACCAGCCTGAACTGCGCCCCCCTTAATGAGGGAGGACTGGAGGTGGGCGTGAGATGGTGGAGCTCGCCAGGTCACCCTCCCCTTGATCCCCTCCCATCAAGGGAGGGGAAACGCTAGAGGGGAGCAGTTCCTTCCTCCTCCCCCTTGATGGGGAAGGACCGGAGGTGGGGGTGAGAACAAACAGGCATCCTGACTAGCTGCCGAGCGCAACGAGGGAGCTTATCGAAAGTGCTTTCCCTCGTTACCTGAGCGTAGTGGTTCGTGGTGAGAGCTTGGTCCCCTGTGATGCTCTGAAGGGCACACTACGAGCCAGAGGCCTGCTCACCACCCGGGTGGAGGACGGTCCTCTCTGCGTGTGATGTACTTGTGGTGCAGCCGGCTTGGTCAAGCGGTGAGTCGCCTGGTCCGGCTGACAGGTTACCGGGAGCAGGAGACCGTGGGCGGGGGGATGGATACTGACTGGGCCGTGTTGGGGTCTGTGACCGCCCACCCGCTCGCCTGTGGATGTTTGGCCGTCGCCGGATCTCAATTGCCAAACCGCCTTCAACCCCGACCGGGACGGAGTATCGACCCATCGTTGATTGCCTTTCGACGCCAAGGTGAGCCTCAGGCGCCAATTGGTGAACACAACCTACACGCTGGGCTTGCACTGTCAAAAAGGACAAGATAGAATGCGGTAGTGTTACGGTGAAAAGGGAGGCTTTCATGGCAACTGTAAGTGCGCTTACACAACACATCGAGATCACTCCTGGTGTACGTGGCGGCAGACCTCGCATTGCCGGGCGGCGCATCACCGTATCTGACATCGCCATCATGCACCTCAAGATGGGGCGATCCGTGGATGAGATCGCCTGCGAATACGACTTGGCCCTGAGTGATGTCCACGCGGCGCTGGCCTACTATTACGATCACCGCCAGGAGATAGAGCGGGGGATCGAGGCGGATCGCGTCTTCGTTGAAGCTTTTCGTAAGGAGAACCCCTCGCTCTTGCAGGAAAGGCTGAAGGCCTTGCGCGGTGACTGACCGTGTCCGCTTTCACTTGGACGAGCATGTGGCTTTCGCCGTCGCGGTTGCGCTGCGCAAGCACGGCATTGATGTGACTAGCACCCAGGAAGCCGGTTTGCTCGGGGCCGACGATTCAAGTCAGCTTGAGTATGCTCGTCAGCAGGGCCGGGTGATCGTCACACACGATGCAGATTACTTGCGTTGGCATAGCCGAGGCATTGAACACTCTGGGATCGCCTACTGTCATGAGGATGCTCGCAGCACCGGACAGGTTGTGGAAACGTTGAGTCTGATCTATGAACTGCTCAGCCCCGAGGAGATGGCAGGCAGGGTGGAGTTCTTGTGACCCGGATGGGCCCGGGATGCCGTGGCCCTACGTCTCGGCTCATGGATGACTTCACCCTCCCGGGAGTTCGAAACCTCCGGGAGGGCTGAACTAGCTCTTGGCCTTGCCGGGCTGCATGTGCTCCGGCATTTGAACCGCCACCACCTGGCCCCGGGCACATACCTCTCCCTCGGCCGACAGGGTGGCATCCACCACCACTTTGCGGCCTTTGATCTCCTTCACCCGTCCCCGGATCTCCAGAGGCACACCGATAGGGGTGGGACGCAGGAAGTCCACGTGGAGCGAGGCGGTCACATAGCGCAGGGGCGGCTCCGTATCCATGGGGCGCCCCTCGGCACGATAGGCCGCCGCAGCTGCGGTGCCGGTGCCGTGGCAGTCGATGAGGGAGGCGATCAACCCCCCGTAGA
>CAYGQI010000107.1:0-2127 GCA_964351925.1 uncultured Anaerolineales bacterium
ATCTGCTACGACTGGGGGAGAGAGGTCACCTCCTGCCTGCCCGACTACTACAGATGGACCCAGTGGATCTTCCTCCAGTTGTATGAGCGGGGCCTGGCGTACAAAGCACAGGCCCCTGCCAACTGGTGTCCCTCCTGCAAAACTGTGCTGGCCAATGAGCAGGTTATCGAGGGGGGTCGTTGTGAGCGTTGCGGCGCCTTGGTGACCAAGAAGGATCTGGAGCAATGGTTCTTCAAGATCACCGATTATGCCGACGAACTGCTGGAGGACTTGACCCTGCTGGAGAACTGGCCCGAGCGAGTCCGCGTGATGCAGGAGAACTGGATCGGCAGGAGCCACGGTGTAGAGTTCCGGCTGGGCATCGACGGTCACCACGACCAGATCGGAGCCTTCACCACCCGCATCGACACTGTGTACGGTATGACCTTCGTGGTGCTGGCCCCGGAGCATCCTCTGGTCAAGAAGCTTACTACACGCGAGCACAGAGCGGAGGTCGAGGCCTACGTGGAGAAGGCTCGGCAGGCCTCGGAGATCGACCGCCTGTCTACCGAGATGGAGAAGGAGGGCGTGTTCATCGGCAGCTATGCTATCAACCCCATGAACGGGGAGCGGATGCCCATCTACATCGCTGACTACGTGTTGATGACCTATGGCACGGGGGCGATCATGGGTGTCCCTGCCCACGACACGCGGGACTTCGCCTTCGCCAAGAGACACGGGCTGGCCATCCCCGTGGTCATCGCTCCGCTGGGTTGGGATGGGAAGGACCTGGAGGAGGCCTACCTCGAAGAAGGGACCATGGTCAACTCCGGGCCCTTCGACGGGCTGCCGTCGCCCGAGGGTATCGAACGTATAACTGACTACATGGAGGAGCATGGCATAGGGGAGCGAAAGGTCTACTATCGCTTGCGAGACTGGCTCATCTCGCGACAGCGGTACTGGGGGGCGCCTATCCCCATCGTGTACTGCCAGAATTGCGGGACCGTGCCGGTCAGGGAAGAGGATCTGCCAGTCCTCTTGCCCATGGGGGTCGATTTCCACCCCACGGGGACAGGCGAGTCGCCGCTGGCCACAGTCCCAGAGTTCGTGCAGGTTGTCTGCCCACGGTGTGGCGGTGCCGCTCGCCGTGAGACGGACACCATGGACACCTTCGTCTGCTCGTCGTGGTACTACTTCCGATACACTGACCCTCACAATGAGGAGGCTCCCTGGACGAAGGAGAAGGCGGATGCCTGGCTGCCGGTGGACCAGTATACGGGAGGTGTGGAGCACGCCATCCTGCACCTGATGTACTCCCGCTTCTTCACCAAGGTCTTCCGGGATCTGGGGCTGACCAGCATCGATGAACCCTTTGCTCGTCTGTTCACTCAGGGCATGATCACCAAGTTGAACCCCAGGACCGAAAAGGTGGAGAAGATGTCGAAGTCCAAGGGCAACGTCGTGCCTATAGATCAGATGGTGGATACCTACGGCGCTGATACCGCCCGGACCTTCATCCTTTTCGTGGGGCCCCCGGAGCTGGACGCTGAGTGGAGCGATCAGGGCGTGGAAGGCTCTTCTCGCTTCTTGAAGCGGGTGTGGCGTCTGGCGGTGGAGGAGGCGGCGCCGGGCAAGCCCTCGGACCAGGCGGAACGGGAACTGCGCAGAAAGACACATCAGACGATCAAGAAGGTCACGGAGGACGTGGAGCGGTTCCACTTCAACACGGCGGTCAGCGCCTGTATGGAGCTCTGCAACGCCCTGGTGGCCCATAAGGAGGCGCACGGGCTCAGTCCGGCACTGCATGAGGGAGTTCGAACACTCCTGCTACTCTTGGCGCCTATCGCGCCTCACATCACCGAGGAGTTGTGGACGAAGGCAGGAGACGGGGGTAGCATCCATCGCCAATCGTGGCCGGACTGGGACGAGGCGCTGGCTGCCGAGGAGGTGTTTGCCCTGGTCATCCAGATCAATGGCAAGGTGAGGGACAAGGTGGATGTGCCGGTGACCATCGGCGAGGAAGAGGCCCTTAGACTGGCGTTGAGCCGGGAGCAGATCCGGCGTTGGTTGGAGGGCAAGGAAGTCAAGAAGACGATCTACGTGCCCGGCCGCCTGGTCAGCATCGTGGTCAAGTGACCCCTGCACAGA
>CAYGQI010000107.1:2227-3913 GCA_964351925.1 uncultured Anaerolineales bacterium
CATCGTGGGAAGGAGGCTCCTGCCATGATCAAGGTGACTGTGGATAGCGTGAAGGTGAGTATGCTCTCACAGCATCGCGTCGTGGTGCTGAAAGAGGAAGAACAGGATCGTTATCTTCCTATCTGGATAGGACCGTTCGAGGCGGATGCCATCACCATCGGCCTGCAGAAGGTCCAGATGACCCGGCCCCTGACCCACGATCTGCTGAGTGCGATTATCGACCAGATGGACGCCTCCGTGTCCCACATCCAGGTCAACGACCTCAGGAACGACACTTTCTACGCGCAGATCGTCGTACAACAGAATGGGCGAACCGTGGAGATAGACTCACGCCCCAGCGATGCTATTGCGCTGGCGGTGCGGGTGAATGTGCCCATCTACGTGGCAGAGGAGGTCATGGACAAGGCAGGAATCGTCCCCAGCAACGAGGAGGATCTGCTGGTCTGTGAGGACGAGGAGAACCTCTCGGCTTTTCGCGACTTCGTAGACACTCTGGACATGGACGACCTCAAGGAGTAGGGCGACGGTGACAGCAGCCAGGTTGCCTCCACAGAACGTAGAAGCCGAGCAATCGGTCCTGGGCAGCCTGCTGATCGATCCTGATGCCCTTCTCAAAGTCACCCCTTTCCTGCGCCCCGACGACTTCTACCGCGAGACCCATGGCCTGATCTACCGGGCCATCGTTGACCTGCACGAGCAGCGCCAACCGGCCGATTTCGTGACGCTCTGTGACGAACTCGAGCGTCGCGGGCAACTGGAGCATGTGGGAGGGCCCGGCTATCTCACTTCTCTCATCAACGTGGTCCCCACGTCGGTCCACGCACAACACTATGGGCGCATCGTGGAGCGGACGGCCACTCTGCGCCGACTGATCAGCGCTGCGTCTGAGATCTCGAGCATGGCGTACGAGCGAGCCGACGATGAAGACCGGATCCTGGATCAGGCCGAGCAGCTCATCTTCGGTGTGGCTCAGCGCAGCATCGAGCGGGAGTTGGTGCCCCTGCGGACAATACTGTCCGACTACTACGATCGTATCGAGTACCTGTACGACCATCGCGGGCAGACCATAGGGGTGCCCACGGGCTTCATCGACTTGGACCGGCTGCTGGGAGGGTTCCAGCAAGGAGACTTGATCATCGTTGCTGGTCGCCCCGGCACGGGAAAGACCAGCCTGGCCATGACCATAATGGACCATGCCGCCCGCAAGTACGGGCTGTCTATCGCCATCTTCAGTCTGGAGATGCCGTCACAACAGGTGGTCCAGCGTCTCGTGGCCGGAGCCACAGGGATAGAGTCCCAGCGCCTGAGAACAGGAGAGATCAGCGAGGATGAGCTAGCCTCGATAGCGAGGGCCATGGGCGAACTCTCCGAGACCTCTGTCTACATAGACGATACGCCGGCCATCGCTCCCATGGAACTGCGAGCCAAGGCGCGCCGCCTTCAGGCAGAGCATCCCTTGGACCTGATCATCGTCGACTATCTACAACTGATGCAGGCTGGCCTGAGGATGGAGAACCGTGTACAAGAGGTGTCCTACATCTCTCGCCAGCTGAAGTCGCTGGCCAGTGAGTTACACGTGCCGGTGCTGGCTTGCTCACAGCTCTCCCGAGCCGTGGAAGCGCGGCCCGACAAGCACCCGCTGCTATCGGATCTGAGGGAAAGCGGCTCGATAGAGCAAGATGCCGA
>CAYGQI010000107.1:4013-5998 GCA_964351925.1 uncultured Anaerolineales bacterium
TTCTTCAGCGAACTGTTGCCCCAGATCGACAGTTTACCGGAACTGAAGGTCACCCTCCATGTGATCTGGCTGCTGTATCGTAAGAAGGGGCAACCGCGCTGCGTGAGCCGGGAGGAGCTCCTTGGCGATGGGGTGCTCCTGCGTGGACTGAAGATATCGGGCCGGTCGCCGCAGCATCTGGTGGAGGAAGGCCTGGAAAGGGCCGTGGCCCGTGGCACGCTCCTGCACCTCACTGCTCGCACCGAGGATGGCGAGGAGCTCAACTGGTACTTCATCAACTCGGATGGTGGACGACGGGCGGCGGAGCAGGTGCGTCGGGGAGAGCTGGTGCTTCCTGCCTCCGCGGTTCTCGAAGAACCGCAGGTGGATGTAGAGAGGCCCAACATCTTCGTCCTCTACGAGCAGAACATCGGCACCCTTCAACCGATGATCGCGGAGGAACTCCAGGAGGCGGAGGAGAACTACCCCACCGAGTGGATCGCAGAGGCCTTCAAGATCGCGGTGGAGCAGAACGTGCGAAAGTGGCGGTACATCCAAGCGATTCTAGAGCGATGGGCCACCGAAGGCAAGGATGATGGAGAAGCTGGGCGAGGTTCTGAAGAAGACAGATATCGGTACATCAAAGGCAAGTACAAGGACTACGTCAAGTACTGAGCCTCGAGGGGTCTGCCCTATCTGTCGCGGGGCGGGGTATCTCAGGCGGGATGTGTCCCCGGACCAGCCGGACTTCGGCCGCCCGGTCCCTTGCCGGTGCAAGCTCGAAGAGATAACCGAAAGGCGTCTGCAAGATCTCCGGAAGGCCAGCAACCTGGGTTTGCTATCTCGCATGACCTTCGACAACTTCCGCGTGGATGGGTTCCGCCCGCACGAAGAGCAGACCCTCCGGCAAGCCTACCGCCGAGCGCGAGAGTTTGCCGAGGATCCTGATGGATGGCTCATCCTCCTGGGTGACTACGGTTGTGGCAAGACCCACCTCGCGGCGGCTATCGCCAACTACTGCGTGCAGCGGGGGCATCCAAGCCTGTTCGTGGTAGTCCCAGATCTGCTGGATCACCTGCGGGCGACTTACAGCCCCGGCAGTAGCGTCAGCTACGATGAGCGCTTCGAAGCCATTCTCACCGCTCCGTTGCTCATTCTGGATGATCTAGGCACGCAGCAGACCACGCCGTGGGCTCAAGAGAAGCTGTATCAGGTCTTCAACTATCGTTACAACGCCAGACTGCCCACCGTAGTCACCAGCAATCGTCTGCTGGAGGAGATAGATCCGCGGCTTCGCTCGCGCATGAGCGATCCCGAGTTGTGCCAGATCTATCGCATAGTGAATAGAGATGTGCGCAGCAGCGGCCATGGAGATCAGCTGAGCAGCCTCCATTTGTACGCGGACAAGACCTTCCAGAGCTTCAAGCATCGGCCGGAGCTGCCCAAGGAGGAGCAGCAGAATCTGGAAGGGGCGGTGGCCATGGCCAGGCAGTTTGCAGAGACCCCAGAGAACTGGCTGGTGTTCGTCGGGGAGCACGGGTGCGGCAAGACCCATCTGGCCACAGCGATTGCCAACAGCTGCGCCGACGGTGGACGTCCTGTGGTCTTCAAGGAGGTTCCGGAGTTGTTAGATCACCTCCGGGCCACCTACAGGCCCGACAGCCCCGTCACCTATGACCAACTCTTCGAGGCGGTGCGCAGCGCGCCACTGCTGGTCCTCGACGACCTGGGGACGGAGAGCGCGACCCCCTGGGCACAAGAGAAGGTGCACCAGATCTTCAACTATCGCTACGCGGCGAGGCTGCCGACCGTGATCACCATGCGCAAAACGTTGGAGGAGATCGACCCTCACCTTGCCTCGCGCATGCTGGACGTTTCCCTCTGCACTATCTGCGCTATTCTGGCCCCCGGCTACCACAGTGCCCAACTGGCGGAGCAAGGCAAGAAGAAGCGCAGGCGGAAGTAATCTACTCTGGTCAGGCCGCTCTTCGGGCGGCAATCAGCCT
>CAYGQI010000108.1:0-5955 GCA_964351925.1 uncultured Anaerolineales bacterium
CCCCAGAACATGGCGGTCACCAGCAGTATGTCAAGCAGATCCCTCAGTTGGAAGTGCGACAGTATCCACAGGATGTCGGACACATGAGACCTCTCGTAGCCTGGAAACGGCTTTCGTGTGCCGGAGCCTATTTCACGCGCTGGGGGCTCTGTCCTGGAGCTCCCGCAGCAGTCTAGTGTACCCTTCCTTCTCGTCTGGTTCCAGGGATATGATCGTTCGAAGGGTCTCCATCGCCTCTCCCCTTCGGCCAACCTCCAACTGCAGTTCGCCCAGCGTGTCCAGTTCCGCGATCGCTTCTCTCTTCATGCCCAGCTCCACGTAGATCCTGGTCAACCTGGATCGGAGTGACAAGTCCTGTGGATTCGCGGCCACCAAGTCCTTCATCAGTGCGGCGATCTTGCGCAACTCCTGGAGCTTCCCATACCGGACGATCAGGGCGTCCACATCTGCCAGAGCCAGTCTTTCCTGCCCGAGTCTGTATCGCAATTCCACAAGACGGAACATGGCCTGCTCGTCATCAGGCGACAACCCCAGGATCCTCTCGAAGACGGAGGCAGCTTCCTTCCAATGTACACGCTGCAGGTGCAGGTCAGCCACCCGATGCAGAATGCCGACCCTCCAGTCAGTGGGCGCCTCAATCCGACTTGCCAAGCTCAGGGCTTGCTCGTATCTCTCCAGCGCAGCGTCCACACGAGCCAACCGAAAGTAGCTCTCCCCCAGAGCCACGTACTCGTCTAGGGCCAGATTCAGCTCACCATTCTCTATCAGGAGATCCATTAGCTTCTCTCTGACGGCGATGCTCATCGGAGCAGCGACGAGTGCCCGTCTATACACATCCATTGCCTTGCGGGGATCATCTCGCATGAGGTAGGCCTCTGCCACGGCTGCATACTTGCTTACAGCTTCCTCGGCCTTTCCTTGCTGCGCGAACACCTCCGCCAACCCAAGGTGCACGGGCAGGTAGGTGGGTGCCAGCCGTACAGCCCTGTAGCACTCCTCCAGAGCCGTGAACGGCATCCCCCCCCGCAGATACTCCCGGCTGCGGGTCATCATGTCCACCACCTCGTCGCCGCCCGGAATGTCCAATACCTCGGGAAGTATGGGGACGACACCGTTCTCAGCCAGACTGTGCAATTTACTGCGTGCCTCCTTGACTTTTTCCCGCCACTCACCCCCGCTCAGGAGCTCCACCAAGGAGTGAACAAGCATCTCCGAACCCCGTGCGCCACCCTGACCCCACCCGCTCGCGGCAAGGCTCTGGTATGCGGAATCGAGATCACGAGCGCCATCCTGCCCCGCGGCCTCCAGATCTATGATCCGCAGCGCCCCAAGGAAATGATCCAGCGCCTCACTGGTCCGACCTTGAGCCCAGAAGGTCTCGCCCAAGCTCAAGTGACTGGCCAGAGCATACTCCGAGGCCTCCAGCGATCTCTGAAGGTATCCGACTGCCTCGTCATGGCGGGATAGCTGCTTGTTCAGGAGGCCGAGGCTGAACTCAATCTCCGTTCGCGCCACTCCCATCGCGAGCGCCTCCTTGTAGCAGCCGAGCGCCTCCTCGATCACCCCGCGAGAGTGAAGGTCAACCGCCTTGGCCAGCACAGCACGGACTTCCGACTGCGCCTCCAGGACGGATCCGCCTGATCCCAAATCAGAGGAGATGTCGGAGGCTGCGACGAGTTGTCCGTCTCCCAACAAGGCCTCGGCCAGAGCACCCAGCGCGGTCTTGACAGCCTCGTCCACCGGGCCGAGTTCCTCTCTTCTCAGCGAGAGCGACGGCTCCGATGCAACGCCTCCGTTCGCAGATGCCATGCGTTCCAGGAGACCCCTGGCTGCCTTGTTCCCAGGATCGAGCGACACCGCTCGCCTGCAGTATACTGCTGCTTGCCGCGGGTCGCCCTCCTGGTGCCACAATCTCGCCAACGCAAGATACTCCTTGGCTGCCTCAGCGGTATGGGACTCGCGTTCGAGGGCCTCGGCGAGTTTGTAGCGAGCTTCCTTGTCCGCTGGCTGCAACCGTAGCGTCTCCTTCCACGCCTCCGCGGCCCGCTTCACGGCCCTCTGCTGAACGTGCAACTCGGCCACGTCCAGCCAGGCCTCAGCAGCATCAGAGCTCCGCCCGAGTTCCTCCAGTACGTGCGCCATCTTCGCCCTGGGATCGGGGTCGTCCGGCCTAAGTTCGCGGAGCTTCCGGTACTCGCGCAGGGCTTCCTTCAACCTCTCACCCCCATGGTAGGCGAAGGCCAAACCGCTTCTCGCAGTCGCATCGTCTGGGAAGTCAGCCAAAGCCAGCTCGTACTGTTCGATGGCCTTCATCCACTGCTTCTCCCAGGCGTAGCCATGTGCTCTCTTGACTGCCGCCTCGAATGCCGCCCGGTTGCCAGTCATCTCACCTCGACTGAAACCTCTACGCCCCTAGCGGATCGCAAAGACTATGCGACATCCGCGTGAACGTTGGACAAACCCAGAACAGACGGAGCATCCCCAAGGCCACCTCACGTCAGTCGGCCATCAAGCTCACTAGTATCGCCTTCTGGAGGTGCATCCTGTTCTCGGCCTGATCGAGGACAATGGACTGGGGGCCGTCAATGACTTCGTCCGTGATCTCCTCACCTCGATGGGCAGGGAGACAATGCATGACCACCGCATCCGGTTTGGCCAAAGCCAGCAGTTCTTCGTTGATCTGGTATGGACGGAAAAGTGGAAGACGCGCCTCCCGCTCGGCCTCCTGCCCCATGCTGGTCCAGACATCAGTGTAGATGACGTCGGCTCCACGAACAGCCGACTGTGGATTCGCATCCAATACTACTTTCCCACCCGCCTCCTGCGCCCACTCCGTGGACTTGCTGACTACCTGCGCATCGGGCTCGTACCCTGAGGGCGTGGCGACTTTGATTTCCATTCCCACCTTGCTGCCCGCCAGAAGGAGAGCATTGGCGACGTTATTGCCATCCCCCAGGTAGGCCAGCGTCACCCCCTCGATAGCGCCTCTCCTCTCATAGATGGTGAAGAGATCGCTGAGTGCCTGGCATGGGTGAACGAGATCAGACAGGCCGTTGATGACGGGAACGCTGGCATACGCAGCCAGTGCCTCCACATCCGCGTGTGCGAACACGCGCGCCATGATCCCATGCACATACCTGCTCAACACACGGGCTACATCAGCCACGCTTTCCCGTTGCCCCAACTGGATCTCTTGGGGCGAGAGGTACATGGCGCGACCCCCAAGGTGCGTCATGCCCATCTCGAAGGACACCCGCGTACGGAGCGACGGCTTCTGAAAGATCATTCCCAGGGTCTTGCCTGCAAGAAGGGGCTTGTTTCCACCGCCCCTCCACTCATCCTTGAGGTCCGCCGCCAATTCCAACAACTGCCAGATCTCACTGGCCGACAGATCCGCAACGGTGACAAGGTGTTGCATTCGTCATTGCCCCCAACCAGAGTATACCACAAGAAACTGCTCTCACAAAGAATCTATGCCTCCACAACCGGGTTCGTGAGGGTGCCGACTCCCTCAATCTCCACCTCAACCAAGTCACCAGGCTGCAGCTCACCCACGCCGGCGGGGGTGCCAGTGAGAACTACATCCCCCGGCTCCAGCGTCATCACCTGCGAGATGTAGCTAACGAGGACATCGACAGGGAAGATCATCTCGCTCGTAGATGCCCGCTGACGAATCTGGTCGTTGACTCTGGTAGTGATCGTCAGACAACTGGCCTCCACATGCACTGCAATCGCGGGTCCCAGGGGACAAAAGGTGTCGAAGCCCTTGGCTCGAGTCCACTGGTTGTCCCGGCGCTGGAGGTCGCGAGCCGTCACATCGTTGGCGCAGGTATAGCCGAACACATAGTCAAAGACCTGCCCCCGAGGAATGTTACTCCCACGCCGACCGATCACGAGCGCCAGTTCTCCCTCGTAGTCCACCTCGAGACTCAAGTGTCTGGGATACACCACGTTGTCCCTGTGCCCCACCACTGAACTTGGGGGTTTGAGAAACAGCACTGGTTCTGCCGGAAGCCGGCTGCCCATCTCCTCGGCGTGGGAGAGATAGTTGAGCCCAACTGCCACGATCTTCGTCGGCGCACACGGCGGGAGGAACCTGATCCCGGCAAGACAGGAGACCTCTCCTGCTCTCGCCCATTCCGCAAAGGGGTCACCGTGAATCCAAAACAGTCCGGCGTCCTCCAGCAACACCCACCTCACGTTTCCGGCGTAAAGGACCCTCATGAACTCCATATTCTAACCGTCCCGTTCAGGTCATGCAGTACACGGACAACGCGAGCGTCAGGGAATTCAAGGCGGCCTGCCACCCATATGGCTGGAGCGGGCACTGTCTTGGTGCACGCACCACCTTCACCAGACCTCGTCGCTTCGTTGTGGTGCACTGGCAGTGTTGAGGTGCGCGGCCGCATCGCGTCTGTCAGAGAGCAAGCGGTCATGAGCTCGTCTCCAGCGGTTACTTGGGGGAACAGTATGCTCGGTCACGCCGATTATAGCACCTTGAGATCCACAATCCAATCGCGGTGCCCCTTGAGCGGCCGATGCCAGTGCCATGGACAACCTGCCCGCATTTGCCATATAATGGCCCAGCCGCTGCGCTTCGCCCGGTCGGCTTGGGATCGCATGTCTGGCGAGGTCCCATCGCCCTTGTGGGCGAGAGACACCACTCATGGCGAGACCTGCGACAACAACGCGCGACAGCATCGCGCTTACAATCAGGAATGGCCGCGTCAGTCCATCGACGAGTTCCGAGGATTCTAGACTTGTACACTACATACACGGTGAGACTGCCCGTCTTCGAGGGCCCTCTGGACCTGCTACTTCATCTCATCGAAGAGCAAGAACTCGACATCACCAAAGTCTCGCTCGCCACGGTGACTGATCAGTATCTGGACTACATCAGTCGGGCTGAGAAACTTGAGCCCGAGAAGCTTGCTGATTTCCTGATCATCGCGGCCAAGCTCTTGCTCATCAAATCTAGAATGCTGCTGCCCCAGCCACCTGTTGAGGCCCAGGATGAGGAAGAAGAGGACGTCGGCGACGAACTCGTGCGACGCCTGATCGAGTATCGCAGATTCAAGGGTGCCGCCCAGGAACTTCGATTCAGAGAGGAGCACGGGCTGCGAGCTTACGCCCGCCTGCTGCCTCCGCCTCAACCAGAGCCCACCGTGCGTCTGGAAGGGATCACCCTAGATGCTCTCGTACTTGCGGTGCGACAAGCGCTGGAGAGCAAGACGGCGTCTTCGGCTAACGATGTAGTCACGCCCCTTCACGTCTCCCTGCCGGACAGGATCGCCCATCTCGAGAGCTTGCTGGATAAACAACGGCGCTACAGCTTCACTCGAATCCTCGAGCAGGCCGCTTCTCGAATGGAGATCATAGTCACCTTCCTGGCCCTCCTGCAACTGATGAAGAGGCGAAAGGTAGTTGTCGAGCAAAGCGAGTTGTTCGGTGAGATCATGATCAGCGCGTCAGACTGATCGACTTGAGCGCAGACGCAGCGTGCCGACCTTGCGGGCCAGCAGCAGGGTGTACGCACCTGAGGTGGGTTGAGGGAACCAGGTACCCTGCATCAGTGGTGGGAGTTGCCAGGCCCAGATTCTGCTTCCGCTAGAAGCCCGCGAACTCGGCGAGAACAGTCTCAATACTCTCGGAATCGGAGGCCAGCAGAAGCAGCGTGTCATCGCCCTGTTGGCTCAAACAAGCCACCTGGCCCTCGGTGCGCCACCATTGGCGGTGCTGATCTTCAGTCGAGCCAGTACCAGCTCCCGCGCGCTGCATGAAAGTGGCGTAGGCAGAGAGGAACTCATCCGCGTTGGACTCGCTATCCCAGTGAATCCGTAGCACGAACAACTCCTGTCCCTCTTCTTCGTTGCACAGAAACGCCGCTGTGTCCCCCTCCCAGCCCTCCGCTGCCATCAATGCCTCTTCGCTGCCCAGCTCTCTCTCCAGGTAGAC
>CAYGQI010000109.1:0-5945 GCA_964351925.1 uncultured Anaerolineales bacterium
CACGGCCGGTATTGAGGTCGTAGGCAGGGCCATTCAGCGCTTGGAGACTCCCAACCCGGCGACGTATATAGGTTCGGGCAAGGTGGAGGAGCTGAAGGTCTGGAAGAGCGAGCTGGGTTACGACGTGCTCATCTTCGACGACGAGCTGCTGCCACGCCAGCAGCGGAACCTGGAGCAGGAGCTGGACGTCAAGGTCTTGGATCGTACTGCTCTCATCCTGGACATCTTCGCCAGCCACGCCAGCACGAAGGAGGGGAGCCTCCAGGTGGAACTGGCTCAGTACGAGTATAGGCTGCCGCGCCTCACGAGGATGTGGACCCACTTGTCAAGGCAGGCGGTGGGAGGCGTTGGCCTGCGCGGCCCTGGCGAGACGCAGCTGGAGAGCGATAGGCGCGAGATTGGGCGGCGCATTGCCGACCTGAAAGGCCAGTTGGAGCAGGTCCGTGTCCATCGGCGGCAGTACCGCAGCCGCCGAAAGAAGGCGTCTGTTCCCGTGGTGGCCATTGTGGGGTACACGAACGCGGGCAAGTCCACGTTGCTCAACGCCCTCGCTGGGGCCGACGTCTTGGTGGAGGACAAGCTCTTTGCCACTCTGGATCCCACCACCAGGCGCGTGGTATTGCCTGCAGGCAAGCCTGCGCTGTTCACGGATACTGTGGGCTTCATCCACAAGCTCCCCACGCAACTGGTGGCCGCTTTCCGTGCGACCCTTGAGGAGATCAACGAGGCAGAGTTGCTGCTGCACGTTGTTGACATAAGCCATCCCAACGCACAGGAGCAAAGCGCCACAGTGGAACAGGTGCTGAGAGAACTGGGCGCTCACGACAAGCCGATGATCACGGCCCTGAACAAGGTGGATTTGCTGGAGGAGGAGAGGGTACAGGGCACCGAAAAGGGGGGTGAGTTGGTGTCTGCGGGTGCCATCGACCTCCAAGAGCGCATGACGCAGATGATACGAGAGTACCCCAACTGTGTCGCTATCTCCGCTGCGCACCAGATAGGGCTGGAAGCTCTTCTGGAGAGGGTACAGGCCTTACTGGAGGAGGAGCTGGTGCGAGTGCTCGTGCTTCTCCCGTACAGCAGCGACGGGCTGCTGGGTCTCCTGCATCAGCGAGGGGTGGTGGAGCACGAGGAGTACAGCGAGTCTGGGGTACGCGTGGAGGGCAAGGTTCCCCATACGCTTGCCCACCAGTTCGCACGGTATCTGGTCAAGTGAGCAGTGGCACGGCCGAACTTGACCGTCACTGCATAGTGCGAACATGGATAGGGCGAAGGTGCTGCTGGAGCACCTTCGGATGGCTCGGAGCGAGCGTGGACACGTGAGAGGCTGGGCGGGCGCGAGAGGACGAAGGTCCTGGAGCGGATCGCGGTGCCGAGCGCTGAGGCTGGCGGAGTCGCGCCAGTGTCGGGGTGATACCGCTGTGCGGCCGAAGGGACCCGAAGTCCGGCGGGCCTCTGCGCGGTCGCTGGGGGGCCGTGGGTCGCCCAATGGGCCCGGTGGCGGAGAGAGCTGGGCGGCCCCCGGACGCAACGAACCCGTTTTCGGTGGGGGAGTCTTCGGTGGGCTGCCGGTCCCCGCACTAATCCAGCGCCGACAGAGAAAGGCTTTTGATGGGCGAAGGTTAAAGGCCTCCGGTGCTCCGTCTTTCTTGACCCTATGCTGGTGCAGATGGTGGCCAGGTCATGCAGGAGGGGGTGGCTGGAGGCCGAGGCGCATATTCACACTATAGCTGTTATGTAAACCACAGGTCAGGGCACGGTCAGTTACTTTACATAAGCGCCGCGCCAAAACTGTCGAGTGAGGCTTGTCTGCAAGGCCATCGTCTGGCCGCTCAACACGTGGACGAGTCCTCCGAACGTTTGTGAATGTGGGAGCTACCAGTTTGATGGCCGGATCGAAAAGAACGCAGTTGATGGCAACAGCCCTTCAGGCAATGGCGTTGTGCTGCCTGTCCTTCAGCGTATGTTTGGCGGCCTATACCACCGGGTTCGCGGCTCAGTGGTTGGGGTATGTGCCTGGCGATATCCGTGGGGTGCCGGACGCCGTGCTGCACCCCACCGCGGAACAACCGCCGGAGTTCGACGTGTTCTGGGAGGTCTGGGAGCACGTGGAGCGGGATTTCTACGGAGACCTGCCGAGCGACCAGGAGGTAGCGTATGGGGCCATTCGTGGGATGCTGCAGGCCACGGATGATCCCTACACCTACTTCATCGAGCCCAGCGACCATGCCATGGAAGAGGCTCAATTGGAGGGTCGTCACGGAGGCATAGGCGCCGAGTACGTCATGTCGGATGGCTATCTCGTCGTGATTGCCGTGCTGGAGGATTCGCCAGCCGAACGGGCAGGACTCTTAACGGGAGATGTGATCGTCGCCGTGGACGGCACAGAGGTCCTGGGGCTCTCTCAGAACGAGGCCATCATGCTCATTCAGGGCAAGGACGTCGGGACCGAGGCGGTGCTCACCGTCGTTCGAGATGGCGAAGCCGAGCTGCTGACCATCAGCGCCACGAGAGAAGAGGTGGAGGTGCCGACGGTCGTCTGGGAACTGAAAGAAGAGGACGTAGGCTATGTGCGCGTCTCTTTCTTCGGCAACCGCACCAGTAGCGAGGTGGATCGCGCTCTCCGGGCCCTGAGGGCTGGCGGCGCGTCGAGATTGGTCCTCGACCTGCGGGACAACCCGGGTGGGATTGTCACCGCAGCGGTGGACGTCGCGAGCCAGTTCATAGACACGGGCGTAATCTTCTACGAACGGGACAAGGATGGCCAGGACAAGGTCTTCAACGCCAGCCGGGGCGGTGCCGCCATCGATCTGCCTCTGGCCGTGCTCGTGAACGGTGGTACCGCCAGTGCTGCCGAGATCGTGGGTGGAGCCATCCAGGACCACGGGAGAGGCCCGCTCATAGGAGAGCGCACCTATGGGAAGGGTTCCATGCAAAACATACGAGAGCTGAGCGACAATTCCAGTATCCACGTGACCATCGCCCGCTGGCTCACGCCCGACCGCCACGAAATCCAGGGAGCGGGCCTGGCACCTGACCTGGAGGTCGCCTCTTCCCAGGCGGCACTGGACCAGGTCGAGGACCCGCAACTGGAGGCGGCCTTGCACTACTTAGCGGGTCGGACGGTCCAAGGGGCCCGTCCCCATTATGTCAAGCAACTCGCATGATTGGATTCCCATGCGCATTCTGATACGTGTAGCTGTCTTGCTTGCCTTTGTGCTCACATCGCTGTTGCTGACCTCATCGGCGTACCTCAGTGGGTACGGTACCGCCATTCTCCTGCGCCCTGCCCCACCGCAGACGGTATCGCCCGAAATAGGCGACGAGTTCAGGGTGTTCTGGGAAGCCTGGCGCATCGTTCAGGAGGAGTTCTACGGCGGCCCGGTTGAGCCATCAGTCTTGACTTACGGTGCCATTCGCGGCGCCGTTGCGTCGCTGGGCGACCCGTTTACGTGGTTCGCCGATCCGCAAGAGGCCGAGCGGATCAAGGAAGCAGCCAGCGGACGCTACTCTGGAATCGGGGCTGTGGTCAACGATAGCGAAGCGGGACAGGTCATAATCGTCCGTCCGTTCCAGGGTGGTCCGGCAGATCTCGCGGGTCTGTTACCTGGGGACCTCGTACTGGAAGTTGACGGCACAGACACGCGCGACCTCAGCCTGGAGCAGGCGGTGGTTCTCATTCGAGGGCCCTCTGGCACCTCCGTCCGCCTAGTCATCCAGCGCGAGGGGCTGGAGCACCCCTTCGAAGCGGAAATAGTGCGAGCGCAGATCGAGATCCCTTCGGTTGAGTACGAAGTGCTGGACGAGGGAATCGCCTACCTCAAACTCAACGATTTCCGAAGCAGTGCTCCAGCCCAGGTGCACGCGGTGCTGGCCGCACTACTGGCGCAGGAGCCGTCATCTCTCATCCTGGACCTGAGGGATAACCCCGGTGGGTTGCTATCCTCCTCCATCGAGATCGGGAGTGAATTCATAGCGGAGGGAGTGATCGCCCTGGAGAAAGGCAGCAACGGTTTTGAGGAGACCCTTGTGTCCCGAGGCAATGGTCTGGCCACAGAGATACCACTGGTCGTCTTGATCAACGGGGGCAGCGCCAGTGCGTCAGAGATCGTGGCTGGGGCAATCCGAGACCGCGAGAGAGGGCTCCTGGTCGGAGAACCCACGCTCGGCAAGGGTGCGGTGCAGGATCCAGTGGACCTCAGTGACGGTTCTCACCTTCGCCTTACCACCGCACACTGGTTCACGCCCAACGGCCAACTCATCCAAGGGGAGGGCCTGGCGCCGGACATCGAGGTGGCGCTGACCGACGAAGATCTCGCCAACGACCGGGATCCTCAGTTGGAGGAAGCCGTCAACCAGTTGCTGGGTCGGTGACCAACATGGCAGACAAGACCCTGGTCAGCAACAGGAGAGCTCGCCGGGAGTACTTCGTCGAAGAGACCTACGAGGCCGGACTCGTCTTGACGGGATCTGAGATCAAGTCCATACGCGCGGGGCGGGCGAATCTGCAGGATAGCTACGTGACAATCAGGGATGGCGAGCCCTGGCTGGTCAACACTCACGTCGCCCTCTATAAGCAGGCGACCCATGAGAACCACGAGCCTCGGAGGGATCGTAAACTCCTGCTCCACAGACACCAGATCGACCGTCTGTCAGGGAGGGTCCAGTCCAAAGGCTATACCATCATCCCTTTGCGCATCTATCTAAAGGACAATCGTGCCAAGGTGGAGATCGCCCTGGCCAGGGGCAAGAAGCTGTACGACAAGCGTGCCGATCTGGCCAAGCGACAGGCGGAGAGGGACATCGAGAGGGCCATGCGCAGAACCAGGGAGGACTGATCTCGACCGCTCCGTTCTTTCGGCGATCTGTAGGAAGCCAACCGACGCGCTTCATCAGTTAGCGAGCGAGGAGCTAGCCCCCTTAGTCCGGTCAGCATCTGTATGCGTTTTCAGCACGGCCAGATGGGGCAGGTTGCGGTACTTCTGACGGTAGTCAAGTCCGTAGCCGACGACAAAAGCGTCCGGCAGATCGAAACCGATGTACTCAAGCGGGAGATCCACCACGCGATTGCCCGGCTTGTTGAAGGCTGTGCACACCCGGAGGCCGGCAGGCCCTCTGTTTCGCAGCTGCGCCAAGATGTATTCCATGGTAAGACCGCTGTCGACAATATCCTCGACTAGAAGCACATGCTCGCCCGCGATGCTCAAGTCCAAGTCCTTCAGCAACCTCACCGCTGCAATGTCCTCGGACTCGGGCTGGTACTTCTGGATGGACATGTAGTCGGTGGTCACCGGGATGGAGATGGCGCGGATCAGATCTGCCATGAAAGGGGCCACCCCTTTGAGGATCCCGATCAGGCGGGGTTCGAGCCCGGTGTAGTCTCGTGAGATCTCGGCGCCGAGCTCGCCTATCCGCTGCTGGATCTGGGCGGCCGAGATGAGAATCTCTCCAACCTCGACCCCTGCAAACCATTCACGTTCTTTCATGCAATGCCCTCTCCTCGTCCGCCCCTTGTGCAGGGTCGCTGCTTGCCCTTGTCTCAGGGTAGCTCTGTTATGTCAATCTGCTCCTGCAGCCCCTCAGTCCCGACGAAGGACATCCTCCTCCAGCAAGTCAGCAACTGCCTCGGCATCGTCGAGGCCGAAGTGTGGCACGGGCAGGTCGAAGCTCTGATCGGTGACGATGGCGATCAAGTCCTGCGCGGGCGACACCAGGTCCTGGCTCCTTTCGCGTCGAGACACTTCGATTTTCTTCTTGGGTCCCGTCTTGTAGCCCTCAGTGATCACCAGATCCACATCCTGCAAGTACGTGCTCACCACGGCATCCAGGGTCATCTCCTCGTCCAGGCGCTTGATGAGGGCCAGTCTCTCTGGTGAGGAGAGGACCACCGTGGCGCTGCCCGCCCGAGCGTGCCGCCAGGAGTCCTTGCCAGGGGTATCTATCTC
>CAYGQI010000110.1:0-5878 GCA_964351925.1 uncultured Anaerolineales bacterium
GTTGAACCAATGGTCGAATTCGCTCAGGTCGTAGCTTCCGCGCACTCGAATCCGCCTGAAGTCAAACGGTCGTTCCGCGGTCTGCATTGAACCAGCCTCCACAGTGACCGCGCCCCAGTATCCGGCTGACCTGAGCACGTCTATCGTCAACTGATCATACTGCCCCGAAGGATAGGAGAAGAACCGAACCGGCTCCTTCGTGCGAGCCTCTATCGCCTCCTTTGACCCTAGCACCTGCCAGACGACGTAGTCGAAGGACTTCCCACACAAGCTGGGATGGGTGTAGCTGTGACTGCCAATCTCCATCCCGTCGGCATGAAGGAGCTCTATCTCGGACCAGGACACGTACTCGGGCCGCTCCTCGTCAGCGAAGCGCGTGATGATGAAGAAAGTGCCCACAAACCCATACTTCTTGAGCAGAGGGTAGGCGTTGGTGTACTGATCCTTGAAGCCATCATCGAAGGTCAAGATCACGGGCTTCAGCGGCAGAGGGTGCCCAAGCTGGAGGTGTGTGACCAGGGACTCGAGCGTAACAGGCTCAAACCCGTGCTCTATCAGATAGCGCAGTTGGGCCTCGAAGTTCTCAGGCGATACAGAGAGATCCCGACGGATAGCGTCGGCCGTCGGATCGGGCTCGCCGACATGATGGTACATGAGAACCGGAACCACGACGCGCCTGGGGATACCATCGGGGGTAGGCTGAGGGCTGGGAGTAGGTGTCGGGAGCAGCCGGCGGACCGCCGTCGACGCATTTTCGTCCCCAGAATCAACCGGCAGCTCGGACCCAGGGATGTGCTCTTCGTGCCTGCTGGCAAAGGGCCGTACCGAGGCTACGAATGTGCCGTGGTGAGACAGCCCGTCCTCGCCACCGGCCTGCACGTCGGAGGCGGGCTTCTCCTCCCTGCCCTCCACCTGCGCCTGCACCAGAAGCACCGTCCCCGCCACAAGCACACCCACCAGGAGAGCCACGTTGATGCGTCGTAAGCCAAAGCTCTGCAACAATGTCGGCAATGCACCTTTCATTGGTGGACAAGTGGTCAAAGCATATCTCAGGGCAACGAATGTGTCAAGCAGTGACACATCGCCCATGTACGGCCGCACGCGGGAGGCCCGCTGTGTTTGCAGGGCTCCGTGAGTGATGCTAGAATTGCGCCCAGGGGGGCCAGAGCCGGAACCGCCAAACGCAGAAAGGGGTCTTTTATGTTTCAAGAGAAGATCGCTCAGCATTACTCCAGACTAGGAAGAAACCAGAAGAAGATCGCCGACTTCCTGACTCAGGAATACCACGAGGCCGCTTTCATGAACGCCTTCGGACTCTCCCAGCGCCTGGAGGTGGATCCAGCCACTGTCACCCGCTTCGCCCAGAGGCTTGGCTACGCAGGGTATCCCGAACTTCTGCGTGAGATTCAAGACATGGTCAAGAAAGAACTCAGAGTGGCCCACAAGCCATCAGTGGACAAAGACGACGTCCACGCGGTTTTTCTGACGGCCCTGGCGGAGGTGAAGGACAACCTGGAGCGCACCATCACCCACATGCGAGGGGAGACAGTCACTGCGGTGATCTCCTCTCTGCGCACGGCAGAGAACATCTACGTCGTCGCCCACGGCCTGGCCCGCGGCCCTGCACAGACCTTCGTGGCTCAGTTACGAGGCTTGCTGGCCATGCCCGCTCAACTCGTGCCGGCAGAACAACTGAGTGCAGCTGCTTGCCTGTCCAGCGTGAGCGAACGAGATGTCGTGTTGGGGGTAAGCCTCGCGGTCCTGCATGACGACACGGCCCAAGTCCTCAGGCTATCGCGCTCACGGGGGGCCAGGATCATCGGCCTGTCCACTTCCCACACGTCTCCCACAGCCTCGAGCGCTGATCTGATCCTTGTCTGCCCAGGCGAGTCGAGCATCGGCATACCCTCGACCGCCTCCATTTCGGCCATCCTGACGGCCATTCTGCAGACAGTCGCATCTCAGGAGTTCCAGAGGCTGGAGAACACCAGGAGAGAATTGATGAGGAACGTGAACTGGTTCCAGGAAGACCGAGGGGAGAAGAGGATCCAAGAGCAGGACATCCTGCGACAACTCTAGAACAGATTCTCGCCTAGTTACGAAATGCGGCAGACCGTGAGGCCTCGGCCAGCTATATCTCCACAAAGTAGGAGCTACAAGCCTGATCAATCAATTCTTCCGTGAGAGCAGGCTCGACCCCGCGGTAGTGCGCGATGTCTATGATCTGATCCACGATGTCGCGAGGGTGAACTGCCCTAAGTTCACGCTTCAACTTCAGGTAGTACTCGCGCATCAGATACATGAACCCGTCCTGGTCGAAGGGAACATTCCGCTCCGCCGCCACGCGCTTGAAGATATCGTAGAACTCCCGCTCGCTGGGGTTGCCCACCTCGATCTTGTGCCGTATGCGCCGCAGAAAGGCCTCGTCCACCAGAGCCTTCGGATCTATGTTGGTTGAGAACACGATGAGCTGGTCGAAAGGTATCTCAACCTTCTTGCCGGTATGCAGGGTGAGGAAGTCCACCCTAGTTTCCAGGGGAACGATCCATCGGTTCAGTAGATCTCTAGGCCGTACTTGCTGCCTGCCGAAGTCGTCGATCAGGAACATCCCGCCGTTGGCTTTCATCTGGAATGGCGCCTCGTAGAACTTGGACGTGTCATCATACACCAGGTCCAAGCTCTCCAGGGTCAGTTCTCCTCCGGTAACCACGACCGGTCTACGGATCGGTATCCAGCGCCTGTCGCGTCGTCCCCCCTCGGAACGACTCGAGGCCTCGTGATCCTCCACGGCCTGATGGTTCAACTCGTCAAAGACCTTGATGATGTGGCCATCCACCTCCACCGCATACGGTATTACTATCTCACCCCCCAGCATGGAAGCCATCGCCTTGGCGATCACGGTCTTGCCGTTGCCTGGGGGACCAAACAGAAAGATCGACCGACCGGAGTTGACGGCCGGGCCGATCTTCATCAGCATCTTGGAGTTGACCACGAGATGTGACAGCGCCTTCTGCACTTGCTCTCGACTGACCACCACATCTCCTATCGTCTGGGATCGCATCACCCTCTGATAGGCTTCCAGGGTCACAGGAGCAGGCCCCACATACTGACTGCGATTCAGGGCCTCTCTGACACGCTCTATTCCAGCGGAGGCGATGGAATAGCGAAACGCCCGTTCATCGAAGCCCTTGCTGCCAGTTATGCTTACCAACTGCTCACGCTTCAAGAAGGTAAGGGCCTCTTCAACCACACCGCTGAAAGGCAGTCTCAACTGCTCAGCGATGTCCTGACCACTCAGTTCGCCCACCGAGTATATGGTCTTCAACGCCAAGTCGCTCAAGAAGCCCCTGCTCATCCCCGTTTCTTCGATGGAACGAGGCTCAAGTAGAGGACTCCTGGCACTCTGCATCTCCACCTCCCCTGTCATCACTCCCGCAATTCCGCTCCCATTGTATCAAATCCCCTGCCTTTTGACAACGCTGGATGCTGCCACGCCCTTCACGTCAGCCTCGGCAGAACTGGGCCAGCGACCTTGCCAGCGGCAGGCATGCCCGCGCCCTGGGCAGAGTGAGCCATGCCCGTTGCCTCCCAGCCTGCGGCACGGTATAATCTGTAGAGATCAACTGCCCAACCCCGGGCGACAGGCAGCAGTTGCCGATGTCTGTAGAGAGAACACCAAACTACCTGGCCAGAGTCCTGGCTAGCGCGGCTTACACCCTTTTCCTAGCAGGCGCCCTCGTTTTTGCCTTCTTGTTCTACGGGTCCGTGCGGGACATCATTGCCTATTCTCCGTTGTCCTCGGGCCTGCAACTGCCCATCGCTGGTGATCCGGTGTTGCGGCCTGACAGCGTGCCCGACTGGAGTCAGAGGGAACGCGTCAACATCCTGCTGCTAGGCGTGGATCAGCGACCTGACGAGGAAGGACCGTGGCGGTCCGATACTATGATCGTCGTCACGGTCGACCCAAGGTCCATGACGGCCGGGGCGCTGTCTATTCCACGCGACCTGTACGTCGAGATCCCCGGCTACGGCGAGCAACGCGTCAATATGGCCCATTTCCTCGGAGATGCTTACGACTATCCGGGAGGTGGCCCTGCGCTGGTGATGAAGACCATCGAGTACAACCTCGGCATGCCTGTTCACTACTACATCCGCATCAACTTTCAGGGTTTCCGGGAGGTGATCAACTATCTGGGCGGTGTAACGATTGATGTGGAAGAGGAGATATGGGACTACCGATATCCTGATGGGCAGTATGGATACACGACGGTCCACATTCCCGCCGGCACACAGCAGATGGATGGGCGCACTGCCCTTCAGTATGCCCGCACACGCCATAGTGGAACGGACTTCGATCGCCTCAGAAGGCAGCAGCAGGTCCTCATGGCCATCAGGCAGAAGGCTCTGCGGCTCGATCTGATCCCCAAGATCCCTGCGCTGGCAAACACCATGGGTCAAATGGTGAGCACGAACCTACAACTGGGGGAGGTCATGACTCTGGCTCAGATTGCGTCACAGATAGATGCTGAAGACATCCGCTTCGGAGTCATCGACGAGACGATGACGGTCCCTATCGTTCTCGAGGATGGGGCCGAGGTCCTGTTTCCCAAACGAGACAAGATCCGGCAAGTTGTGGAGGGAATATTCTACCCCGTCCCGACGGAGGAATAGCGTCGTTGCCTCCTGATCACAAAGGACAGAGCGGGCCATACCCGACGGTGACTAGTCTCAAGGTGCCTCTCCGTGTAGATTGTCGTCCTCCAGCCCCGGAGACCGTAGTGGGAACATTGCCACGCTTGGCCTGTGTACGCAGTTGGGTCGGGGCGCGACAGCTCTCTATCTCCACATCATGCCTCGAGAGGACATCTAGACGTACAGTGTCGCCATCGATCTGGCTGTCACTGCTGAACGCAGTGCGACCATTGTGGACGAGAAAGATTGCCCCCTGGGACGTCTGGTGCGCTTCGAGACATCACCAGAGGCATTACGGTTCATCTTTGAAGTAGACCCAGACAGCCTCTCTTGAGACTTGACGGAATCGTCCCTGCTGGCTCAGGATCCGCCATTCTCCGCTTGTGTAGACCAGCACGTCTGCCGGTACCGGTAGCACCGTTAGATCCCACTCCACTGACCGCCTCTCGAAGGGGTGATCGGACCTCTCCACAATGACGACCAAATCGAGGTCGCTCCCTACACCCCAATCCCCACGAGCGTAAGAGCCAAAATAGCCGATCCGTAACACATCTTCCCGATCTCGCACGACCTTTTCTGCCCAGTCGCGGACGGCGCAGTCTACTGTCTGGGCGTCAGGCCATCTGAGAACGGACGAACTCAATGATCTCACGGGCATACCGCGTGCCCTCCTCACTTTGGAGCGGTCCATAGTGTTCAAAAGGTGCCCCTTGCGGATGGCTGTTTGGGTACCGCGGAGGAATGTAGAAGTTGTCAAGCACACGTCCCTTCTCAACCAGCTCCGTTGGAACAATAGCAGATTCTGGCAACTCTCGCAGTAGCTTGGCGATGACATGTCCCCATGCTTCTTGCCCCAAGTGAAGATGCAACGCCTTAACTGCCTTCTCTGACGCCTGGTGGGCCGCAAAACATGCCCACTCGTGGCGTCCTGCCCGTCGGGAGTCTTCGGCCTGCTCCAGGTCTCTCACCGCTTGATTGAACCAGTCATCAGCGCGATTGGGCATGCTTCTTGCCTCCGTCCCAGAGCCATTTCGCCCGCAGCTTGTGCGGGCTGGATCAGGGACCCCACACTATAAACCTGGGTGCCCCCCGTCGTAGCATCTAGGGGCAGACCGACAAGATCTCCTCCAACTGCGTACGAATAGAGTCACACGATGCGCTGAAGCGCACACTACGAACCAGAGTG
>CAYGQI010000111.1:0-1100 GCA_964351925.1 uncultured Anaerolineales bacterium
ATCCAATCACCATCCGCATTCTCAACAAGCTACTAGCTGATGCAACCAATCCTCGTCGCTCTACTGCTCATTTTCGCTGTGGGCGCGGCCTCAGCCTGGCTCTATCGGGGCCTGATCATGAGTCTGGCGGTCAGGCTACTGGCATCGCGCCTGCCCAATGCCGCGAAGCGCCACGGACTCCAGATACGCCTCGGCCAACACCGCGGGAGCTGGATCCGCCTCACCCTTCAGGCCAACCTGGGGAAGGTCCTCTCGGAGATCATGGCCTATCCCATAGAGGCAGTGGCCTATTCCCGGTTCGGAGGCTTCAACCTCAGCCGACTGTACTCGGATTTTATGAATCCCCGATCCCCCTACTACCAGTGCTGGCTGGGGGCCTACGTTGTCTTCGACAGCGAACTCAGAAAGTGCTTCGGCTTCGATGACCAGGGCACCTTCGTCGCGGACGAGGTCCGGGCCGTCCTCGAAGCGGACCAGCGTCTTGTCTATCGCAGCACCGGCTGCCCACACAGGTTCCCCGATGGCAACGCCGTGAGGCTCCTAGGCCAGCTGAGTGGAGACCGCAGAGAAGAGGATGGAATGTCCTGGTGGCGCATCCTGGGCGAGGCGGAAACCTGGTCGGCCTACCACAGGGGCGCGAACCCCAACGCCAGCCGCCTTCGTAGCAGGGTCTACGGTGTGGTCCCGCACTCTGAGAAACACGAGGTGGACGATTACCATCCCTTGCGCTATCAAGGCGAATTCTGGCTTCGCTACTTCCCCGAACTCGGAGCCACCTGCGCCAAGTTCTTCATCTGGCCCAGATACTCCAACCGAGGTGGCAACGAGGTGAGCAAGGGGCAACACGTAGCCGCTGGAGGCGGTGAACTGCTGCGCAGCATCACCTTCGCTCACGGGCCAGCAACCATGAAATCGGAGAAGGGTCTCATACAGGTCTACACGGGGCATGGAAAGGGCAAAACCACCGCGGCTCTGGGACAGGCCATGCGCGCGGCAGGCCAGGGCCTGAGGGTCTACATCATCCAGTTCATGAAAGGCTGGCCGCACTACGGTGAGCTGGAGTCAGTGAGGCAACATCCCAACATCACCATCAGGCAGTT
>CAYGQI010000111.1:1200-5876 GCA_964351925.1 uncultured Anaerolineales bacterium
ATCGCCCGTGCAGACCTGGTGACCGAGATGAGAGAGATCAAGCATCCTTACCACAAGGGCATCGTCAGCCGCCGAGGCATAGAATACTGATGGGAGACGCAGATGTTTGAGCGGGAGAAACTGGAGACCATCCGCGAAAGCTCCGAGCGCTGGGAGGAATCCACCTTGCAGCGGTACCTGGCCCAGCACCCCGAGCGCAGGGACGAATTCGTGACCGCCTCCGGGGAGGCGGTGGAGCGTCTATACACGCCGCTGGACGTCGCCGATCTCGAGTACGCTAGGGACCTGGGTATGCCCGGCGAGTACCCCTTCACCAGAGGCGTCCATCCCACCATGTATCGTGGTCGCCCATGGACGATGCGCATGTTCGCCGGGTACGGCACCGCCGAGGAGACCAACGCCCGTTTCAAGTATCTTAGGGAACACGGTGAGACCGGCCTCTCCGTAGCCTTCGACTACCCCACCCTCTACGGCTACGATTCGGACGACCCAGAGGCCATCGGCGAGTTCGGGAAATGTGGGGTAGCCATCTCCTCCATGAGGGACATGGAGATCCTCTTCGACGGCATCCCCCTGGGCGAGGTCACCACCTCCATGACCATCAACGGGCCCGCCGCCGTCATCTGGGCCATGTACATCGGTGCCGCTGAGAAGCAGGGTTATCGACTGGAGCAACTGGGTGGCACCATTCAGAACGATATCCTAAAGGAATACATCGCCCAGAAATCCTGGATCTTCCCGCCCCAGCCTTCCATGCGCCTCATCGTGGACACTTTCGAGTTCGGCTCGCAATACCTGCCCCGCTGGAACACCATCTCCATCAGCGGCTACCACATCCGAGAGGCAGGCGCCACTGCTGTCCAGGAACTGGCCTTCACTCTGGCGGACGGCCTGGCCTACGTACAGGCTGCCATCGAGCGCGGGCTGGACGTGGACGAGTTTGCGCCGCGTCTCTCCTTCTTCTTCAATGCGCACAACGACTTCTTTGAGGAGATTGCCAAGTACCGGGCCGCCCGTCGCATCTGGGCCCGAGAGATGCGCGATCAGTTCAGGGCCAGGGACCCCCGGTCGTGGTGGTTGCGCTTCCATACTCAGACCGCGGGCGTCACCCTCACAGCCCAGCAGCCCGAGAACAACGTGGCTCGAGTCGCCATTCAGGCCCTGGCCGCCATCCTGGGGGGCACCCAGTCCCTCCACACCTGCTCCATGGACGAGGCCCTCGCCCTGCCCAGCGCACTCGCGGCTCGCATCGCCCTGAGAACCCAGCAAATCATCGACCACGAGAGCGGGGTCGCCAACTCTGTCGACCCGCTGGGAGGGAGTTTCCTGGTGGAGAGTTTCACCAATCGCATGGAAGAGGAGACCTACGAGATCTTCGACGACATCGACGAGTTCGGCGGTGTAGTACCCGCCATCGAAGCCGGCTACTTCCAAACGGAGATTGCCCAAAGCGCGTATCGGTACCAGCGGGAGATAGACACGAAGCAGCGCATCGTCGTAGGCGTCAACGACTACCGGCTCGACGAGCCGATGCGCATCCCGTTGCTGCGGCTGGACCCTGAGGGATACGAGCGACAGGTGAATCGGCTCAACGGACTCAAGGAGCAGCGCGACAACGAGGACGTCCAGAGGCGACTCGATGCACTACGCCAGGCGGCCGAGGGCACGGAGAACCTCATGCCGTACATCCTCGATGCCGTGCGTGCCTATGCCACCCTCGGTGAGACTTGCGGTGTGTTGAGAGAGGTCTTCGGCGAGTACCGAGAGCCGGCGATCATCTGATCGCGCGGCGAGCCCTCAGGCCCGTTGCTCCAGCGCGCACACGTGCAGCTGGCCTGAGTCCATCGCTCCTACAATCCCGTCTCTGCGGTCCGCTTGCCCATGACAGCCAGGCGGGCTACTATTATCGACACTTGCGGCCCAGTGCACCCTGGGGCACCTCAGGCTGGGCATGACTTCGCGTCTGCGGCAATACACCTGACCCGTGTCTGCTGCTCCATGGAGAAGACACCTTCGAGGGCCCGGGACTGACTAGTGAAGACAGTGTGGCTTGGAAAGGAATCGATGCCATGAAAACCAAGAACTTCACGATACTGCACTCCAACGATATGCACGGAGACTTCCTGGCGGAGGTCGCGGGTGCAGAAGGCAACCTGATCGGAGGCCTGGCCCTGCTCTCGGGCTACATCAACCGCGTCAGGCAGGAAGAAGAAAACGTGCTCTATGTTATCGCCGGGGACATGCTCCAGGGCTCCATCATCGACGCAGAGTACAGGGGCATTTCCACCATCGAGATCATGAACTACCTGGCCCCAGACGTGGTCACCCTCGGCAACCACGAAGTGGACTACGGGCTGCCTCACCTGCTATTCTTGGAAAAGATGGCCAACTTCCCCATCGTCAACGCCAATCTCTACATCAGCAAGTACAACCGCAGGTTGATGCAGCCCTACGTCATCCTCAACGTCGCCGGGTTCGACATCATGTTCATCGGCATCACCACCGAGAGCATCCTTCAGTCGTTGAAGATGGATGAGCAGATCGCCACCTTCATCACCCTGGAAGAAGCAAGCCGGGAAGTGGGCAAGATCTGCAACGCATACAAGGACGAGGACATCGACCTCACGGTTCTCCTCACCCACATCGGTTTCGAATCCGACCAGGAACTCGCTGCCCTGTTGAGGCCAGAGTGGGGCGTGGACATGATCATCGGCGGCCACTCGCACACCATTCTGGAGCAGCCAGCGAAGGTCAACGACATCCTCATTGCTCAGGCGGGCGTGGGAACCGATCAGATCGGGCGCTTCGATATTGTGGTCGATGACGATACCAACTGTATCGTGGAGTGGAAGTGGCAACTCATCCCCGTCGACAGCGCCATCGCCGAGCCAGACCAAGAACTCACGAAGTTCATCGACTCCTTCAAGGAAGAGGTGGACAGGAAATACAACACCGTGGTCTGCCGGTTTGCTCGCAAGCTAACACATCCACGGCGGGAGGAGGAGACGGCTCTCGGCAACCTCTTCGCAGACATCCTGGCCAGAAGAGGCCAGGTCGACGTCATGTTCCTGGGCAGCGGCTCCATTCGTGGAAAAGAGCTTGGCCCCCTGGTCACGCTGGGCGACTTCAGGAGCGTCTTTGCCTTCGATGACAGCCTGTACAAGTTCACCATCACTGGCGCCCAGCTCAGACACGCTTTCGCTCACGTCATGCGGCCCGAGAACAGGGACGGCGAGGGCGAGTGCTATCAAGTCAACCAGGGAGTGAAAGCCATCTACTCAGATACTTCCAAGGTGCTGGAGTCTCTCACCGTCCGAGAGAACCCCGTGGACGACAGCGCCCAGTACACCATCGGCTTGCAGGGCTTTCACTACTCCAATTCCGGGCCCAACCTGGGCCTGACCAACGAGGAGTTGACGGCAATCAACCCACCCCAGGTCGTCGCTACGTCGGCCCGGGATGTGCTGGAGGAGCAGCTGAGAGGCAGTCAGAACCTCAAGAGTGAGGTGGAGGGGAGACTGGTCTTCACAACTGCGGCGTGACCATGCTGAGGGGGACTCGGCGCGCTGCGGCCGACTAGCTGCAGGCCCTAGCAGTGCTCGTCGCCGTGGAGTGGGATCATCGGCGCTTCGTAGACAACTTCAAGGACGCTACTCTGTGGTGGGCTCGGGGCAACGACCGGCGCTGAGGAAATCCAACACCAGTTCGTTGAACTCCTCTGGCCGCTCCATTTGGGGTATGTGACCACAGCGCTCCATGACGCGCACCTCGGAGTTGGGGATCAGGTCCCTGGCCCGGTAGGCATGGACCACGGGGACCGCCGCATCCCTACGCCCCCAGATGATAAGGGTCGGCACTTCCATCGCCCCGACTTCCCGACGGAAGTCGCCCAGCATCTCCTCGCGTTGGCCCCGCAGACTGACGCCCATCCTGGCGACCTTCATGGTGCTCTCCCTCACCCCTGGCGTCCTCAACACAGTGGCCGCGGCGGCTAGCCACTCGTCATCAATGGAGCGCGAGTTGCTAAAGACCCACCTCTTCAGCGAGGGGAAGGCCCTCTGATACATCCTGAACACCAGGTTTCCCAGGAGGGGGACCGACCACAGGCGGAGAAAGGGGCTCAGTTCCCTGCCGAACCCGGCGCTGCCTACCAGGATCAGCCTGCACACCCGTTCGGGGAACTGCGCCGCGGTCTGTGCGCAGACGACTCCACCCAGGGAGTTCCCCACCAGGCTTGCTCGTTCGATCTCCAAGGCGTCCATGAAGTGGGCCATGAAGGAAGCCGCGTACGACAGCGAGAACTGCCCAATCTCCTTGTCCGACTTCCCAAAACCCAGCACGTCCAGGGCGAAGACGCGGTACCGAGCCGCAAGCGGGCCCACATTGTATTGCCAGAACTCCACCGAGGCGGCAAGGCCAGGCACCAGAATCAGTGTGGGCCCCTCACCCATCACCCAGTAGCGGATCCTGCTCCCGTCGACAAGAACGTACTGGTCATCATACCTGGGGATATCCACCACGGCACCTCGCGCCTTTCCTCGGCTCGGTTACACGCCAATTGACTCAGGAACCGTCCTGACCCAGCTATTCACCCCTGGTGCCAGAGCCAGACTCCACCCAACCAGCAAGCCAGTGCGGGGGCACGGTATCCATCAGATGAGCATCCTGCTGAACTC
>CAYGQI010000112.1:0-4255 GCA_964351925.1 uncultured Anaerolineales bacterium
GCACAGGCGCCTGACCCATATCCCACCAGATACCCCTCGAGGCCACAGATCGTCAGGGGCAGCGCTATCATTCGCACCGAATAGGGGCAGAGACACATGATGACGTTCTGGAAGCGCCCATGATTTGCACTGGGGATCATCACGTCACGCGCGATGTCCAGTGCGGAGGTCATGATGTGCATACAGGCTCCAGCCCGGAGGGCCAGAGTGCCCAGCGTCCTGATGTCACACCCCTCGCAAGCAGCGTGAACTTTACGCCCCTCGGTTTGCAGATCCAGCTTGTCCAGATAGACACAGTCATGGTTGGGACGCCGCGCCGGACACGCCGGGGCCAGAGGCTTCTGGCAGAACCCCACCGCCACCAGCAGGCCGGTCTTCGCCTCGCACAAACGCCGCACGAACTCCGCGTCTGAGCCTTCGAACATCCGGGTCGCGCCGTGCTGTCCCTCGTGTTGGGACAGGAGTTTGCGGTACTTCAGGATTCCGCCGAAGGTCCGCCAGGGATGGCGGAGGGCGATCTTGCCCAGAAAGGTTAGGCCGAATCTCTCTCTCATGCTCCGGAAGGAGAAGTCCCAACCTCTGAAGCCGAGGAAAGCCGATGCATCCATTCGAGTTAGCAGAGCATGAAACATCTTGTTGATCGCCCCTTTATCCCGCGCCATATTCCATTGCCACTCCGTCTCGGGAGTGTTATACTCCCGGCAAGTGGAGGTAGTGTGCCCGAAGGTGTGTAGCCAGCAAGGAAGATACTACAACGCACTGTGGTCTAGCAGCAAAGTCGTGGAACCCTCGGCATGGGCGCTCTGGGACACCATTAAGACCTACACAGTGGGCGGGAGCCATTTCCTCGAGATCGGCGCAGGCAATCGACCCCGGATACCCATCGCTGGCTCCTACTTCCTGGACTTGAGTTGGAGTGCTATGGCGGCGCTGAATGAGAGGAATGCCCACTGCACGGCAGGCTCTGCGGAAGCCCTGCCATTCCCCGACGACTGCTTCGACCTGATCTGCGCCTTCGAGATCGTAGAGCACGTCCCAGACGATAGATCGCTACTCTTCGAGGTACGGCGCGTGCTCAAGGATGGAGAGAGGTTCGTCTTCTCTGTGCCCCTTCACATGGAGTACTGGAGCGGGTACGATGAGCTCGCGGGACACGCCCGTCGCTACAATCCCTCTGAGCTGGAGTCTCTCCTTGCAGAGTACGGACTGCCCATCGAGAAGTATCAAGTCACGTTCTCGCCGCACAACACCTGGTACCGGAATGCCAGTGCCTTTCTCGCTGGCAAGTTCTGGAGGCTGGGTGTTGCGATGGAGGCTAGGGTGGCCCTGCCTGTCTATTCCTGGCTGGATAGACGAAGGGGAATGAAGTGGAATGAGGGCCTCTTCGCAGAGCGCACCCGCCGAGCCAACAACGTGATCATGGTCTGCAAGAAGGAACGGGGCTGAGTCGTCTAACCCGTGCCCTCTGCTTCCGTGAACGCCTCTTCGAAGATAGTCAGACCCGCATCTACCGTATCCGCATCAAAGGATAGGCGCGGGTGCCGGACGGCGAGACAGACTCCTTGTCGCGCGCAACATAATCCCGGGCCTTGCGGCCCGGGATACCGGTACTCAACTCAACCACCTTATGATCGTACGTCAGCAACCTCTCCAGATGTCATCTTGGCCCTGCGATCACCCGCCGCCCACCATTGGCAACAGCTTCACCCTGTCGCCCGGCTGCAAATGGTGACTCTTGAACTGCTGGCGGCCATTCACCATCACAATGGCCACCAGGTCGGGGTTCAGTCCCAGCTCCCGAATCAGATCCAGAACGGTCTGCCCCGGCTCGACGGGAAGCGAAGCCTGTGCGGGGCCATAGTTTCTGAGAAGTCCTACAAGTACAAGCTCTACGGTGTTAGCCAGCTCCACCGTTCGATGCTCGAGCCTCCCGGTCAAATCGTCACGAAGTCGAGGCCCAGCTGATCCAGCTTCTCGCGCGTCGGGATGCCGTTCTCCGTCCAGCCCCTCTGCTCGTAGTACATGTCGAGCAGCTTGTCCACGTTCTCCTTGGTGACGAGCTTGCCCTTGGTCGGGCCGCTCTGCACCGGGTCGGTGTACCAGCGTGGCGGCGGATAGTCCCACTCGCGTCCGAAGCCCTCCATCTCGCGCACCCAGAAGGCTCTAGTCAAGTTCCACACCCGCTCAGCAGCGAGCATAAGGTCCTCCCAGGAGCGATCGATGCCTGTGATGGACTTCATCGCGGGCACATAGTAGTCGAGAGGCATGCCCAACTCTACCCACTGAAGCCGGCAGCCCCCCAGGCAATCGAGCAGCGGGCGGATGTGCTGCAACTCTATGACCTTCGCTGCCTTGTCAGGCGTGATGGCGTCGCGCCCCACCTGGATGTCATAGGTGATAGCCCACGCACGGTTGTGGTGTGCCCCGATATCAGCGGTCATGTAGGCCAGCATCATCGCCGGAGCATTGCGTGAATCGTATCCGCTTATCTCCAGCCCCTTGATCTCCATGGCGAAGTCGCTGCTCCCGCCACCGAAGACCCGCGCAGCGTGCCGCACCCCTTCGGCCAGCACGTCGCCGATGCCCTCACGGCCGGCGATCCGCTTGATCAGTTCGAAGACGGCCTCGGGATCTCCGAAGCTCAGCGCCAGCCCGTCGGTATCCTGGACACCAATGATCCCCTTCTCGAAACACTCCGTCGCGAAGGCGATGGCGTTTCCGGCAGAGATGGTGTCTATGCCCAGTTCGTCGCACAGATAGTTGGCGTAGGCGACATCCTCTATGTCGCGGATGGCGACGTCCGCTCCCAAAAAGGCCGCCGTTTCGTACTCAGGCCCCTCCACGTGGACATCCCACTTCTTGGAGTACGAGTATTTCCCGCACGCACACGGGCACGCGAAACAGGCCTTGTCGGTCACGACGATCTGCTCGCGCATGTACTCGCCGGTCATCTTGCCCATGTCGTCGAAGTGTCCAGTCTGGAAGTTGCGTGTGGGGAAAGAACCCCATTCATTCGACGGCACATTCACGCCCGCAGTGCCCAGCCTGACCCACACGTCCCAGGCGTCGCTCGCCTTGCAGTAGTCGTACATTTCGCGGCCCACGCGCCGAAACTCGTCCACGTCGGCAACGGGGATGCTCTTACTACCCCTGATGGCAATGGCCTTGAGCTTCTTTGAGCCCATGACCGTGCCCACACCGGCACGGCCAGCCTGGCGGCCAAAATCGTGGCAGATGCAGGCGAACTTCACCAAGTTCTCTCCGCCGGGGCCGATGACAGCGATCTGGAAATCATCTCCGAGTTGCTTCTTCAATGCGGTCTCGGCCGTGATAGCGCCCTGACCCCAGTAGCCCACGGCATCCCGCAGCTCCACGGTGTCGTCGTCGATGTAAATGTACACGGGCTCGGGCGAGACTCCCTCCACGATGATCAGATCATAGCCAGCGTACTTCATCTCTGCGCTGAACAGGCCACCCACGTTGCTATCGGCGTAGCCGCCCGTTGCCGGTGACTTGGCGGCAAAGGTCGTTTTGCCAGCCCCCGGTATCAGCAGCCCCGATATGGGCCCGGCCGCGACAACGAGTTTGTTCGCCTCTCCCAGAGGGTCGATACCCTTCTCCAACTCCGAGTAGAGCACGCTCGCCGCAAAACCACGCCCGCCAAGGTAGTCTCGGGCCAGGTCCGGATCCAGCTCTGATTTCTCGACTCTTCCTTGGGTCAGATTCACCCTCAACACGCGTCCGCCGTAACCATTCAACATGACCTCGTCCTCCTTGAGAGCACTTCCCTAGCCTTCACCCCACGACACATGCACGTGACGGGGCTGCCCGTAGCCCTCGGACCATGCTACTCCACGTACAAAGCCCCATAGGCGCAGAAATGCACACACTCGCCGCACAGATTACACTCAAATGGGGCCTCCTGGTCCGGGTGGGTGAAAACGACGTTCTCCGGGCACACGTCCACGCATTCCAGACAGGCTATGCACTCCTCGCTATTGATGTAGTAGGCACCCTTCTCATTCTGAACGATGGCCTCCACAGGGCATACCTCTGCGCACTCTCCGCACTGGGTGCAGGTGCGCACCTCGAAGACGCCTGGGTCTGGGAACTTGGGATCTATGGCCAGACATGACTTCTTGGGGTTGTTCTCCTGGAAGTGATAGAGGGAACAAGCCAACTGACACAGCCTGCAACCCGTACACTTGGAACTATCGGCCCTCAGATGCATCGCTACCTCCCTTGGCCAGACCTG
>CAYGQI010000112.1:4355-5781 GCA_964351925.1 uncultured Anaerolineales bacterium
ACCAGGTACAGAAAGGCGTTGGCCCGCAGCTCCGGCACCCCGGTGACGAAGATGATGGTGGGCAGATAGACTTGGCCTGTGCAGGCAAACTCTAATAGCGAAACGACAAATCCGGTTACACACGCCGCCCACACGTAGTTCCTGACGCTGGCCCCTTCCCTTATGGCCCGGTGCACTCTCCTCCGCAGAAAGTCTGGCAGTTTGAGAGCCATCTCCTCGTGCTTGCCCTTCCTGATCTTGTAGAGATCGTAGAGCGCTGCCACTGCCAACACCAGGCAGAACACGCCCGTGCCCAGGTAGACTACCCGGGACAGCGTCTGCACAACCCCCAGCGAATGCACGAAACCCAGGACCCCAGCTCCCACCAGCAGATAGGCCAGGAACACAGCTCCGGTGAAGGCAGCACCCACCAGCAGTATCTCCCTGCCCTTTCGCTCCATCGCCGCCAGGTACGACACGAAGAAGATGATGGTCGTGAAGGCGCAGGGGTTCAGCCCGTCCAGCAAGCCAGCACCCAGCACAGCCACGAAGGAGAAGGACTTGAAGCGCTGGATAATGCGGTTGATGGCTGATGGGGATTCCTCCTCCAGACCCTCCCAAGGGGGAATGCAGCCCCCCTCACCATGCGCCTTGATCACTTCTTCCAGCCGCTCGACGGTCAACTCCTCGCCCACAAGGTACTCGTCGCCAATGAACACCGCTGGCGTGAGCAGGCGCTCTTCAGGTGGGACACCGCTGCGCTCAGACATGGCCTCATTCAGGGGCGCGCAGGTGTTGAGGTCGAACTTTCTGACCTCGAGGTTGGGGTACCTCTGCTCCAGGTATGACAGGTCGTACGATACCCGGTCGCACTCCGGGCAGCCTGGGCTGTGGAAGTAAGCGACGTACACTGGAGCAGCGAGCTCGCCGCCCACGACTTCGCAGACGTCGGCCTCGCTGACGGCAGCAGGGTCTTCACAGAACGGCTCCGCAGCGGTACCGGAGGGCATGGCTGGAGCCGCCACCGGTTTGTCTTCGGTCGGATAGTCACATCCTCCCGCCTCCAGAATCTGGTCAACCAGGTCGCCTAGTCGCTGCCGTATCTCCTCCTCTCCCACCAGCACTGTGTCCCCGATGAAGATCTGGGGGATGGCTAGACCCGAGACTCCGTACTCCTTCTCCAGCCGCACCATGACTTCGTAGTTCTCCATGGCGCCGATGTCGAAAGTCTGGATCTCGATCTGACGGCCATACTGCTCCTGCAGGGGCGCGAGGACTTCCTCCCTCACCACCCGGCAGTGCTCGCAGTCCTGGGCTTCGAACACGAAGAACCGCACCACCGGCTCCTCGGCGCCCGCGACCGGGGCCAACAGAGAAAGCGCAGCCAGGATGAGACAGAACTGTATGGCGATCGATCTCTTGAGCATCTGTGCCTTCCGCAAAACGT
>CAYGQI010000113.1:0-5761 GCA_964351925.1 uncultured Anaerolineales bacterium
TAGCGGCGCATCATTCCTACCCTCGCGGAGAGCCCAATTGCGGCTGGACCCCACCATTTTCCGTCAGTATGACATCAGAGGTGTCGCCTGGGAGAATCTGCACCCGCAGGTTTGCACCGTACTTGGTGCTGCCTACGGGACCATGGTCTACGAGGGCGGCGGCAGCAAGGTGGTGGTAGGGCGAGATGGGAGGACCAGCTCACCAGATCTGAGTCGCGCGCTGATCTCCGGACTGGTAGGCACAGGGTGCCAGGTCACTGACCTTGGCGTGGTCACCACGCCGATGGTCTACTTCGCCGTGAAGCACCTCAGCGCGGACGGGGGCATAGCCGTGACGGCGAGCCACAACCCACCGCAATACAACGGCTTGAAGTTGCGGAAGGGACTACTGCCTTTCACTGGCGACGAGATCCAGCAACTGAGGGAACTGGCGGAGGCAGGCCCGTTTCACGAGGGAGCGGGGAGTCTCTCCAGAGACCGCAGCCTGAAGGAAGCCTATCTGACTGCCATTGAACAGCGAGTGGAAATCGGGGAAAGCTCCAAGGTGGTCGTGGACGCGGGGAACGGCGCGACTGGTTTGGTGGCCCCTGATCTGTTCCGCCGACTGGGCTGCGAGGTGATAGAGCTCTACTGCGATCTGGACGGTCGCTTTCCACATCATCTTCCGGACCCCAGTGAGGCGAAGAACATGCAGGACCTGGTTGCCGCCGTGAGGGAATACCAGGCGGACCTGGGGTTCGCCTACGACGGTGATGGAGATCGCCTGGGGCTGGTGACCGACAGCGGGGAGATCATGTCCGGTGATCTCATCGTGGCCCTGATCGCGGGTGAGATGCTCAAACGCGAGGAGGGAGTCGTGGTCTTCGACCTGTTGTCGTCGCGCTCTCTGGTCGACGTCATCGAAGATGGTGGTGGAGTCCCACGTATGGCGCCTACGGGCTACACACGTGTGATGGCGGAAGTGAAACAGAGCCAGGCCTTGGTCGGAGGCGAGGCCAGCGGACACATCTTCTTTGGGGACGACTTGTTCGACTTCGACGACGGGATCTTTGCCTCGGCTAAGGTGCTGGAGGCGGTGTCGAAGGCAGGACGTAAGCCTTCGGAGTTGGCAGCGGGAATCCCTCGCTACAGCTCGGCGCCAGAGGTCAAGTTGCCGTGTGCCGATGAGTACAAGTTCGAGGTCATGAATCGCTTGCGGGAGCACTTCGGCCAGCGATTCCCCTTGGTGGACCTGGACGGCCTGCGTCTGGAGTTGGAGGACGGCTGGGCCTCGGTGCGGGCTTCTCACACCACGCCCAGCATAGGTGTCGTGTTCGAGGCTAGGACCCGCGAACGCCTGGACGAGGTGAAGGGCTTGATCCGGGATGAGATCGCAGAGTGCTGCGCGAAAGAGATCGCCTCGGGGGTCTTGGGGTTTGAGGGTTGCTGGTGACGGGCACAGGTTTCCGCAGAGTTGGTACCGACACACCGCGGATGGATTGCCGGGGTCGGATTGATGGGTGACACGGGTCTGAGAACGCGGCTCAAGAACAGCAGGGCGTTGAGGTTCTTGCTGCCTGGCTGGCACATCAAGCGCTGGCTGCTGGCGCTCTTCGTGGGAATCATGCTCCTCAGCCTGGGGTTCGCCTATGTGCTCGTCCACTTCTACCGTACGGCTCCCTTTCCGTCCTACGTTTACTACCTGACGCTGCAATTCATCCCGCACGTCCAGCGCGGCATCCTCTTGGGAACCATCGGCGTGACTCTGGTCGTCGTATCGTTCATCAAGCTTAGTCACACGTTGGTAAGGCCCTTCGTGGCCAAGAAAGCATCCAACGAGAGCCTGGTGGACATGGTGTACGACTACTATCATGGCCCAGCAGAGAAACCCAAGGTGGTAGTGTTCGCGGGCACCGAGGGGCTGTCGATGTTGTTGCGCATCGCTAGGGAGGTGCCCTGGCGGTTCACGGGCGTAGTTCCGCCCATTGGGAGCGGTGCCGCTTTCGCCAAGCTACGCCGAGGCCTCGGAACGTCTGGCGAGGAGGTGCTATTTCCAACCACCGACAAGGTCCAGGTGAACGCCGAACTCGAGGACGGGACGATTCTGGCGGGCGAGTCGCAGATCCTGTGGAGAGAGGATGGAAGGTCCATCAGCAGGGTATGGCTGGAGTCCACGGCCGACGACGGTCCCGGCGCACCGGTCGCGGCGTCCCCCGAGTTGATCGAGGCCCTGGCGGCGGCCGATGCCGTGGTCATAGGACCGGGCTCGCTGTACACCAATATCATCCCTACTCTGCTGGTGCCCGAGGTCAACCAGATCCTGAAGAAAGGCTTGGCCAGAAAGATATTCGTGTGCAACATCATGACCCAGCCGAACGTGACCGAGGGCTATTCCGTCGCTGACCACGTGCGGGCCATCCAGAATAGCTGTGGGTTCAGACTGGACTACGTCCTGGTGAGCCGGAGCGAACAGATTGGGGACTCTGTTCTGGCCCGCTATCGGAGCGTGTCGGCGGAACCCGTCAGGTCTGTCCCCGTGGTGAAGGACGACACGCACATCATCTTGTTCGAAGACACGCCAGAGGAGTTGGTGCTGGTAGAGGGTGCCTTGCTGATCGAGAGAGACCTGGTACAGGAGGTCGTGGAGAAGGGGCCTAACGACACCGAGAAGGTGGTTCTGCGCCACGACCCCCTCAAGCTGGCCCATTCAGTCTCGGGGATTCTGAGAGACTATGCGTTCCAGGCCAAGCTCGCGGCCAGCAGGGCTGTGTTCAAGGAGTATGACATCCGCGGAGTGGCAGACGCCGACCTGACTACAGGGGCCATCGAGACGATCGGCAGAGCGTTCGGCACCTACATCCAGCGTACAACTGGGCGAAACAAGATCGTCGTGGGCCGCGATGTTCGGGTCTCGTCGGAGCGATTCTTCGATGCGGTGACTCATGGCTTGCTCTCTACAGGTTGTCACGTCCTCGACATAGGGGTCGTGCCCACTCCCGCTCTATCCTTCGCCCAGGAGAGTACTCTCGCTGATGGGGCGGTAATGGTGACCGCCAGTCACAATCCTGCGGAATTCAACGGCCTCAAGCTCCAGGTTGGGCCTTATCCTCTCGCCGGCGAAGGGCTACAGCACGTAGAACGCCTGATCGCCAAGAACCAGTACGAGACCGGCAAAGGATCGATGGAGAAGATGGATGTGCTTCCTCAGTACGCCGAGTGCATCCGCGATCGACTACACCTGAACCGCCGAGTGAAGGTGGTGGTGGACGGAGGAAACGGGACCGCAGGGCTTCTGGCGTGCAAGCTACTGGCGGATCTGGGATGTGACGTGGTCCCTCTGTACTGCGAACCCGACGGCCGATTCCCAAACCATGAGCCAGACCCTCTGGTGGAGGCCAATGTCGCTGAGTTGAAGGCCATGGTGATCAAAGAGCGCGCCGAGATCGGAATCGGCTTCGACGGAGATGGTGATCGCTTGGGCGTGGTGGACGAGCGCGGTGCCATGGTGCTCCCCGACAAGTACGTGGCGCTTCTCGCCCGCGAGTTTCTGGCCGCTGGCCCGGCAAAGATAGTGCTGGATGTGCGGTGTTCTCAGGCGCTCGTCGACGACATCGCAGGGCACGGTGGCATACCTGTGATGACTCGGTGCGGCAACGCCTACATCCTCCAGAAGATGAGACAGGAGAATGCGGTTCTCGGAGTGGAGTTGAGTGGGCACGTGTTCTTCAATGACCCTCCGTTGAACTTCGACGACGCTCTGCTGGCGGCTGGAAAGCTCATCGAGTATGTGTCCAAGGCGAAACGACCTCTTTCCGAACTGGTGGGCGAACTGCCGCGCTACTACACGTCGCCCGAGATGCGCATACCCTGCCCGGAGACAGAGAAGTTCAGCATCGTCGAGGCCATAAAGGAGTCATTCATCCAGACTCACGAAGTCATTGATATCGATGGGGCGCGTGTCGGGTTCGAGGGTGGCTGGGCGTTGGTCAGGGCTTCGAACACCCAGCCCGTGTTGTCTGTGAGGATGGAGGGTCGAACGGAGCAGGATCTCCGCCGCATACAGGATTCCGTGACCAGCCGCATAGCGCAGTTCTTGCCTGTGGCGGGCGACCTGCGGGACGAGGGCTCTCCGAGGAGGTAACGACGTGGCGACGACGCTGGAGGATTCTGCGAGAATGGAGACAGAAGCCGGGCTGAAGATGCTGGAAGGCTTCCTCCGCCCCTGGCACGAGGCCGTCGCTGACCCACCGGCAGCTCAAAAGGGCGTGCTGGAACGGTTGCTGCAAGGTTATGCCCGCACGCAGTACGGTATCCAACACGGCGCCAATACGGTCGGATCGATCAACACCTACCGCGACGCCTTTCCCGTGGCCACCTACGAGCAGATGAAACCTCTCATCGATCGGGTGATGGCGGGAGAAGAGGACCTCCTGCTGTACGAACCGCCAGTTGGCTGGGCCATCACGCGAGGGACAACCAAAGGGGAGTCCAAGTTCATCCCCATGACCGCCTCGGATCTCAAGACGCGGGTGAGCGCTGGCCGTGCTCTGATGAACCACATCGCACGCACGGGCCAGTTGGACATTCTGCGCGGGGTGAACCTCAACCTCAACTTCCCATCGGTGGTGGGTACGGTGAGAGTAGGCGACCGAGAGCTGGAGTATGGGTACAGTTCTGGGATCTACGTGAAGCATACGACTGAGGCCACACCATTACGTTCCCTCCCCGCGCAAGAGGACATAGACGCCCTTGGTGGGGGAAAGACCATAGAGGACTGGAAGCGACGTTTTGAGCTCGCCTACGAACGGTGCAAGGACGAGGACGTGACGATAGTGGGGGGCGTTGCACCTACCACCGTGGACTTCGGCCGCTACCTGCACCGCGCCCATGGCGTGTACCCCAAGGACCTGTGGCAGGTGCGCATCATGACACTGGGGAGCGTCCCAGGCATAAACACCAAGTACCAGCCCATCCTGAGAGCCCTGTATGGGTCAGTGGACATCGCCGAAATCTACGGCACGACGGAGGGGATGTTTGGCCAGCAGCGGGACGAGAAACGTGCCTGGGTGCCCAATTACGATCTCTTCTTGTTCGAGGTCGAGACCGGAGAAGGCGTCAAGATGATGCATGAGATGAGGCCTGGGGAAACCGGAAGCCTGGTGGTCTCTACGCCAATCCTGCCTCGCTACAAGATCGGCGATCTAATCAAGGCCTTCGCGCCTCCATACTTCCGCTGCATAGGGCGCGACGAGCCGATCACACGCCTTCGTTATTGGTGGGACCAGGTGGTCACCATGGACCTGGGTCGACTGTAGCCTCTTGGCGGACTATGGTCTCGGCCTCACGAAAACGCCGATCACGATAGCCAGACCGACGGCGATGATGATGAGTGGCCAGGTAACCTCCCACCCGATCAGTCCGCCGAGGCCGATGGCCAGAGCCACAAAGGCCAGGATGATCCGCCCTCTGATCGGACGGCGGTAGGTGGGCATCAGGATGCGGATAATGACTTCGAGGACGAACAGCAACCCGGCGGCGATGAAGATCACGCTCCACACGTTTTCCCACGTCAGCCAGGGATACATGCCCAGATTAACTGCCGCGAACGCCAGCCCTGCGAAGATAATAATCAAGCCCCAGATAATTGGTCCCAGTGCATCACCGCCTGACCACTGTTCTCCCTTGTCCCACTCTCGTTCGCCGCGATCCTTTTCGTCCTTCTCCTGCTTCTCGTTCTTCCTGCGGTAGTCCTCTTCGCTCACGCCTCTGCCTCCTTTCCGCC
>CAYGQI010000114.1:0-2004 GCA_964351925.1 uncultured Anaerolineales bacterium
GGCAGACCAGTGTCAACCATGGCGCACAACTTGATGCATCACTGGAGATGACGTATGATTGTCTTTGGGCGAAACTTACTGGTTGCTCGGACGGTCCCATGGGTGCACCCTCCTCGCCCGGTCTACCGGCCGACCGCGCACAGAGCCTGGTCGGTTCTACCTGACTGACTGAGTTCTGGACTGAACAGCCTCTCCCAGAGCACAGGACTCGCGCGAAACAGACGCCGCAGAGCAACTCACGATGGTGGGCCGGCGCGGATAAGGGACATAAGGCAGGCGAACATAGAAAGGAGAGTGGGCATGTTTGAGCACATACTGGTTCCTCTAGACGGCTCATCTCTCGCAGAGTGTGTATTGCCTCACTCGTTCTCTCTAGCCCGGGCCTTCGGGTCCAAAGTCACGCTGTTGCGCGTGTTGGAGCGCACTCACGTCGACGACCGGCCCGGGTTCATCGACCCCCTTGACTGGCACATCAGCAGGACCGAAGCCGAAGCCTACCTGGCTGGGTGGGCTCATCGGCTGGAGGAGGGCGGCGTTGAGACCGGACATGAACTCCTGGACGGTGCGGTGGCCGACCAGGTAGTCGACTTTGTGCGCGATCATGGGATAGATCTGATGGTCCTCAGCAGCCACGGCCAGGGGGGGCTGAGCGGCTGGAACGTCAGTGGGACGGTGCAGAAAATCATCCTTCGTGCCTACGTATCCGTGATGATCGTGCGAGCCTACCAGCCGCTCGAGGCTGGCCTGACAGATATCGCTTGCCGACGCGTGCTGCTTGCGCTCGACGGCTCGATGCGGGCGGAATGTGCACTAGCTCCGGCCGTACAGCTCGCCCGCTTCTTCTCCTGTCAACTGTTGGTAGCATCTGTCGTGAGCAAGCCTGAGGTGACACGTCATCGGCCGCTGACGTCGGAAGAGACCGATCTGGTCGACAAGATCACCAGCCTCAACCAGCAAGAGACGGCGGATTATCTGGGCCGCCTGTCTTCTCGACTGTCTGCAGAGGGAATCGACATAGACACACATCTCTTGACGGGTGTACCCGTCGCGGAGATTCTCCAGGAGTTGGTGCAGCAGGAACAAGCGGATCTGGTAGTACTATGTGCCCATGGCTCCTCAGGCGTGAGCAAATGGCCTTACGGCAGCCTGGCCACGAATTTCATCGCCTATGGCACCACGCCCTTGTTGATCATCCAGGACCTTCGTGCAGGCAACTTGCTTCCCACCGCCGCCGAGCTGGCCGCACAAGCGCACAGACCGCGCTGAGCAAGGCATGAGGGTCACAAGAGCTATGGATTCAGCCCAAGAAAACGCAGACCGCGACAGGGGAACCGGCACCACCAGGCAAGGTGCGGTTCGGGGCGTGGCGGTCAAGCTGGCCAAGAGCCGCAGGGTCTCCGACCATCCCAGTCGCCGCGCCGTCCTTCTCGACCAGTCCAGCGGCCTGGAGACGGCTCTCAAAGATGCGTACCAGCGTCTCCAGTCCGAGGGCCAAACGGCCAGCTCCTACGGGGCCGAATGGCTGCTGGACAATTTCTACATGGTGCAACAGGCGCTGCGCGATATCCGCAGCGACATGCCGAGACGTTACTACCGCCAGCTCCCCACACTGGATTCAACCCCCCTGGCGGGACTTCCCCGAATCTATGACCTGGCCCGGTCAATCATCGCCCACTGCGACTGCCGACTCAATCCTGCTCAGATGATGCGCTTCCTACAAGCCTATCAGAGCGTGCAACCGCTGACGATTGGCGAGTTGTGGGCGCTGCCGACCATGTTGCGTTTCGGAATCCTGGAGACCCTGGCCCAGGCCGCCCGCAACGTCACGGGAGCAGCGGTCGAAGGTGGCGAGGAACTGCTGGCCACTACCCCGTCGGCTTTGCCATCAGATCTTGGGGATGGGACAACCATTGCCAACTCCATCTTCGGACTGCGCGTGTTGGCCACCATGGACTGGCAGGCTTTCTTCGAGAGTGTCAGCCTGGTGGAACAGGTGCTGCGCCG
>CAYGQI010000114.1:2104-5741 GCA_964351925.1 uncultured Anaerolineales bacterium
GAAGACATGGCACAGACGATGGCGGCCCCTTCTACTTCTTCCATCGTGAGCGGAGGTGGAATCCTGGCGAAGACTGCTGGATGGGCTGGGAGCGCAAGAGGGGCAAGTTGATGGAGTTCAATCGCTTGCTGCGGGGAGCGCCAGGGACGTCCTTTGTAGTGCAGGAAGGAAGGTTGGATCTCCTTTCCGGGACGCGATACGTCATCACTCTCGACGCAGACACGTCTTTACCCAGGGATAGTGCGCGCCGACTCATCGGCGCGCTCTCTCACCCCCTGAACCGCGCCGAATTCGATGAGCGAAGCGGCAGGGTAGTCGCCGGCTACACCATTCTCCAACCTCGGGTAGAGATTATCCCCACCAGCGCAAACCGCTCCCTCTTTGCGCGGGTCTATTCTGGAGATACCGATGTAGACCTGTACAGCAGGGCGGTATCCGACGTGTACCAAGACCTATTCAGCGAAGGCATTTACGTAGGGAAAGGGATCTATGATCTGCGAGCTTTCGACCGCACCGTGGCGGAACGCGTTCCTGAGAACGCCTTGCTGAGCCACGACCTCTTCGAAGGTATTCTGGGGCGCGTCGGATTGGTGACAGACATCACCCTCTTCGAAGACTACCCTCCGGACTATCTGTCGTTTGCGCATCGTGCTCATCGCTGGGTGCGAGGGGATTGGCAGCTGCTGCCCTGGCTGTTGCCGGTGGTGCCAACCGAGAGCGGGCGGGGCGTGCGCAACTACCTTCCAGCTCTTGGTCGCTGGCAGATCATGGACAATCTGCGACGGAGTCTGGGTCCCCCAACGCTGTTCGCCTTGTTGTTCGCCGGCTGGTTGTGGCTGCCCGGCTCGCCGTTGATCTGGACCCTGGCGTCATTCGCTGTGCCGGCCGCAGACCTCGTCACCACCACGGTCACAGGGCTGGCCCGGAGATCGCCCCGCACGTCCGTGAGCGGGCTCATGCAAAGCAGTCGGTACGACGCGGTGCGTTGGCTACTGCAGCTCACCTTTCTGCCTTACACTGCGCAACTGACAGTGGACGCCATCGGCGCTACTCTCGTACGACTGATAGTGAGCCACCGGCGCCTGCTCCAGTGGACCACTTCCGCACACACCATCCACCTGTTCGGCAAGGAGCGCAAGGTTGGCATAACCTGGAGACGAATGTACGTCGGGCCGATTCTCGCGGCGTCGGTCACTTTGCTCATCGTTTTGATCAAGCCAGGCGCCCTGCTTGTCGCCGCCCCGCTTCTCCTTGCATGGCTCATCTCTCCGCAGATCGCCCTCTGGACCAGCGCTCCCACAGTGCGCCTAGAGAAACCGCTTTCCCCGGATCAGCGCCAGGAGTTGCGCCGCTTCGCTCTCCGCACTTGGCACTACTTCGAGGAGTTCGTCGGTCCGGAGGACAACTGGCTGCCACCTGACCACTATCAGGAAGCCCCACGCGGACTCGTCGCCCATCGGACCTCTCCAACAAACCTGGGCCTGCTCTTGCTTTCCACTTTGGCAGCCTATGATCTCGGTTTCATCGGCTTGGCCAATCTCGGATGGCGGCTAGGCTACGCCTTCGAGAGTATGGGCAAGCTGCAACGGTACCGCGGCCACTTCTTCAACTGGTATGATACACGTAGTTTGAGGCCCTTGCCTCCGCAATACGTCTCCACGGTGGATAGCGGCAACCTGGCGGCATGTCTCGTGGCCCTGAGACAAGGCTTGCTGGCCCTCAGCCACGATCCAGTTCTACGCTGGGAGCGCTGGGAGGGCCTGCTCGACGCGCTGGCCGCGGTTGGCGAGATCGTGGACAGAATCGCCGGTCCCGATGCACCGACAGCCATTACTGAATGCCGCGAGCACCTGGGCCACATCAGTCGGCAGGTACTCTTGGTCCAGAACGAGCCAGAGCGTTGGCCCACAATGCTCGGGAAGCTGGAAGAGGAACACTGGCCGGAGTTCGACCGGCTGCTAAGGCTAGCGATGGAATCGGTCTCGGGCTCTGGAGAGGCCGTGGTGTGGCGCGAGCTGGGAACCTGGGTGGGGCGGGTGCGTTATTACGTCTTCGACGCCCGTCGCGAGACGGATCTGCTACTCCCCTGGATGGCCGCAGTCAGTGACCCACCATCGTTGACCAGCAGCCCGGAGGCCGACCCGGCGACGGGCGACGCCTGGCGGGCCCTGGTACTTGCCCTGCCCACCAATCCACGGCTTGACGAAATCCCCAACATGTGTGATGAGGCTCGGACACGACTGGCCCAACTCCAGGAAAACCTGCGCGATGATGACAGGCTGGCCGACGAGCTGGCGATGGCTCACAGCTGGTGCAACCGCCTCCGCAACGGGCTAGACTCCTCCCGAGAGGCTGCGTCGGACCTGCTGAGGAGCTACGAGAAGCTGGGCGCCCAGGCGGAGGCCTACTTCCAGGCTATGGAGTTCGGCTTCTTGTACGATGGACGACGCCAGTTGTTCCACATCGGCCATAATGCCACGACCGGGAGACTGGATGCCAACTACTACGACCTCCTGGCGTCGGAAGCCCGCATGACCAGCCTGGTAGGCATCGCCAAGGGTGAAGTCCCCCAGAGCCACTGGGTGCATCTTGGTCGCCCCTTCACCCTGGCTGACGGCGAACGCGTGCTTCTCTCCTGGGGCGGCAGCATGTTCGAGTATCTCATGCCGGCCCTACTGATGCGCGGCTACGAAGGTACCTTCATAGAGCAAAGCGCCCGCGCAGCTGTCCGTCGCCAGATGGCTTATGGCCGGGAGAAGGGCGTACCGTGGGGTATTTCGGAGTCGGGCTACTACGCCTTCGACGCGAACATGGGCTATCAGTATGGTCCTCTCGGCGTACCGGGGCTAGGGTTGAGGCGCAACCTGGAAGCGGATCTGGTGATAGCTCCCTACGCCTCTCTGCTTGCTCTGCCATTCCAGCCCGAGCCAGTGATGAAGAATCTCTCCCAGTTCATCAAGCTGGGGATGCTCGGTCGGTACGGATTCTGCGAGGCCATCGACTACACACCCTCGAGACTTCCCCCGGAGCGAAGCAGTGCGATTGTGCGCTCCTACTATGCGCATCACCACGGCATGAGCCTCCTGGCCATGACCAACTATCTCCAGCACGAAGTGATGTTGGGTCGCTTCCATGCTGATCCTCGCATCCAGAGCGTGGAACTACTGCTGCAAGAGAAGACCCCCCGGCAGGCACCAGTTGAATACGTTCGGGCGGAGGCAGCCCGGCCTGCTCACCGGGTCGAACCCGGAATCGCGCGCAGACCATGGAGCGTACCCGTGGGCGGACCTTCGCCCCAGGTGCGTCTACTCTCCAACGGCCGGTACACCGTGCTCGTGTCCAGCACCGGCGGGGGCTACAGTCGTTGGCAAGAGATAGACCTCACGCGTTGGTGTGCCGACGCCACCATGGACGACTGGGGAGCCTGGCTGTATGTGAAGGACAGAGAGAGTGGTGCCCTCTGGTCGGCCGCCCATCAGCCGATCGGTTCTCCGGCGGAGGACGAGGAGGTGATCTACTACGCCCACAGGGCGGAGTTCCGCCGCCGACATCACGACATCGCCTCTCGGTTGGACATCATCGTGGCGCCCGATGACGATCTGGAGATCCGTCGTGTCATCCTGACCAACCACGGTGC
>CAYGQI010000115.1:0-1466 GCA_964351925.1 uncultured Anaerolineales bacterium
GGAGGGCGGACGGCGTTTCTTCCAGCTCCTCGTTCCCACAGGCGGGGCAGCGGAAGAGCCTCTCACTGTCCTGGCCTTTCTTGTCGGCTCGCGCCAGGAGGAACATGCTCGGAGCAAGCTTCAGGGACGCCGTCGGCGACTGGAGGGCCCCGTCTGCACGGATCAACCAGGAGTGGGGCACGGCTCTCTTGAGTAGACCCAGGCGCAGGGAGGAGACCGCCAACCCCCTCTCCAGGGTGAAATGGGCGTCGCGCAGCAGTTGCTCGATGTAGGAGGGATGGAAGTTGAAGTGCAGTGGGACGTACTCCACGGGCTCGGCGGAGAAGGGTTTGCTACTGGAACGTCCGACGACGTGACGGAGAACCTCCTTCAGGTTCCGCTTGTTGGCGTATTCCAGAATGTACCGCCCCTCCGGGCGGAGGATGCGTTGGATCTCTCCGAAGGCGGCTGCCACGTCGGTGAGATGGTGCAGTACGCGCACGGTGAGCGCCACCTCCAGCGAATCGCTGGCGAGGGGCAGACGATAGATGTCCCCCACCACGAAGAGGAACCGACCATCAGCACCCAGACGCTGCTGGGCCTCACGGAGCTGGGACTTGGCGGGGTCGAGCAGAATCACTCGCTCGTACCCACCATAGATGTCCCCCAGACGACCGTAGGCGGCCCCTATCTCCACCAAGCGCTCGCCCCGCCTCGGCAGTAGCTTCTGTAGAGCGATCCTCTCGACGGCGTCCTCGTAGTCACGCCCGGCCCAGAAGACACCCTTGTAATCGTAGCCTTCGTAGTCGCAGAGGGGCCTTGGCGGTTCAGCCATGTTTCACGTGAAACAGAGATCCGCTAGGCCCGGCACTCGGCCAGTACCCAGGGGAAGGGGTACAGAACCTTTTCCACCTCAAAGTACCTCCCCACCATGTGCCGGAACTGCCCTGCCGTCCACAGGTGTATGTGCTCAGGATCGTTTCCCCAGGCCCTCACGTTCTTGCCTCGCAGGAAGTTGGAGAGCATGAAGAAGGGTTCGTTGGGCACGCTGATCAGACACCGCTGGCCAGCCACCCGCCGCAGCTCCTCCAAGGCAGGAACAGGTTCAGCCAGATGCTCCAGCACCTCCAGGCATAGCACCAGATCGAACCCTGCACTGGCGTAGGGAAGCCGACGTATGTCCCCCATCTGAAACAAGACCCCAGGATGCTTCTCCTTCGCCTGACGGAGTGCCGGCCAGTCGTAATCCAGCCCCTGAATGCGTAGCTGACCGTCCGCCCTGAGCAGGTAGTCGATAGTAAAACCCTCCCCGCAGCCCACGTCGAGAATGGAGCGAGCGTGCGCCCCTTCCACCAACTCTCCCACGCGACGGTGGAAGTGCCAGATCAGCAGGCGCTGCAGCGGATTCCGGCTCTCATACTTCCGGACATTGCCTCGCCGGCTGTACTGCCCGCTTCTAACCTCGGGCACAAGGCCGTCCATACTGG
>CAYGQI010000115.1:1566-5717 GCA_964351925.1 uncultured Anaerolineales bacterium
TCCGCGGCACGGCAGCTATCCCGCGCATGTCCCCCGACTCATGCCTCCGCGCCATGCGCCTTCCTCTCCCCCTCCCCGAAGGTGCGCCCGCGCTCGATCCTCTTCCCCATAGCCGGATGGCCGTAAAACAGCAGCTCCGTCCACCGCTCCGGATCCACGTCGGCCAGATTCTGATTGGCCAGCCTCACCATGGCCGAGACGAAGGCCGGCGGATTCCCAGCCGCCCGCAGGGCATATTCGTCAGCGAGGCCCTCCCGCCACCTGGAAAAGGCGTTGCCCAGAGGTGCCGTTACAGTTAGAAAAGCTCCCACCACCAATCCTACGAGGGGCATCCCGGCCACGTCATCCACTCCCGATACTACCTGCTGCTGCGTCGCCCAGTTCAACGCCAGATGGGTCAGGTACAACCCCCCAAAGGTCAACGCCGACTGGAGGAGCATCCCCCACCACATGTCGTGCGCCACCTGATGGCCCAGTTCGTGCGCCAGAATGGCCTCTATCTCATCAGGCCCGTACTCCTCGTACAGTGTGTCGCTCAACACGATGCGCCGCGTATTCCCCAGCCCCATCAACATGGCATTGGCAGCACTGGTCTTGCTACTCAGATCGATGGTGAACACGCCCCTGACCCCGGTCCGTGCCCGAGCCGCCAGCCTCTCCAGCCGACCAACCAGCTCCTCGTCCGTTAGAGGTTGCACCTTGTAAAAGAGCGGCACCAAGAGCACCGGCGCCAGATTGGCCAAGACCACCGTCAGCAACACCAAGAACACGCCCGCTATCAGCCACCACAGGTGGGGGGTCACCCTGAGCAGGTAATAGATCACCTCCACCACGACCAGGCCCAGAGCCAGGCCCACCACACCACCTTTCACCTGATCCACGAGCCAGCCGCGCCGCGTCTCGTTGGACAACCCATACCGGTGTGGGAGTACGAAGGTCCCGTAGTACCCCACAGGCAGCATGAGCAACCCATAACCCACCGAAAGGAGCACGAAGTAGCCCGCCACTGCCCACACCGGAAACGCGGTGTGGGCTTCCACCCATCCCTTCAACTGCACGGACATCCCCGTCAGCAGCAACGCCAGTACGAATCCTCCCCCCAGGCCCATGTCCACCACCATCAGCCGGTACCTGGACCTGGCGAAGGCCTTGGCTTCCCTCTGCCGCTCCCGATCGATGTCCTCCGGTGTCAGCATCCGCCCCCAGCTCCGTCCCCACACAGCGCCCGCGCCCCGTTGTCAGTGTATAGACACACGGGCCCGGTTGCCTTCGACCTGGAAAGGCGATATAGTTGCAGGTCGCCCGTCATGATAGCATAAAGGGTATACCCGGTCAAATACCCCTCTGTGTCTATGGCGCGCTGCGCACGCGGAGCTGACGATGGCCGAAGGCAAGCACTCCCTGGTCACTCTCACGACCGACTTCGGCATGGAAGATGGCAATGTCGGGGTGATGAAGGGGGTCATCCTGGGCATCAACCCCCTTGCAGCGATCATTGACCTGAGCCATGATATTCCTCCCCAGGGCATAGCTGACGCGGCCTACGTCTTGCGCCGGGCATACGAGTTCTTCCCCCAGGGCACTATACACGTGGTGGTCGTCGATCCAGGTGTAGGCACCGACCGCCGTCCCATCGTTCTGCGGACCAGGCGCGCCCTCTTCGTGGCACCGGACAACGGCGTCCTCAGCTATGTGCTCGATCATGTGCGAGAAACAGCCGACCATCCCCACGCCGTCCACCTCAACAACCCTGCCTACTGGCTGCCCGAGATAAGCCACGTCTTCCACGGGCGCGACATCTTCGCGCCGGTGGCCGCCCATCTCTCCCTGGGCGTGCCCATGGACGACCTCGGCCCTCGTATCGACGACCTGCTCGCGCTGCCCACACCCCACCTTATGCGCCAGCCGGGAAAGGTCCGCGGCCAGGTAATGCACATAGATCACTTTGGAAACCTCTTGACCAACATCCCTCGCTCAGACCTCTTGTCCCTCGGCCAGACGATCACTACCAAGCTTGGTGAGGCCCGGATCAGCGGTCTTTGCACCGCCTTTGGCCATGCTCGCCATGGCGAACCCATCGCCTACGTAGACAGTTCGGGCCATCTGGCCATCGCCGTGGTCAACGGCAGCGCCCAGGAGTTGCTGCACAGCCGGGAGGGAGAGCGAGTCGAGGTTGTGGCACAGCACACCAGCCATCTGCGCAACGGAGAGACCCGTGACTGACCGCCTGATGAATCCTGAAGAGATCGAGACCCTGGCCAGGAAGTTCGGCGAACCACGCCGCCTGACCTGGAGCATGGACGTCACTCATCCAACCTACGACAGGTGGGCGCGCAAGATATCCGCGGGTCCCGTGGCCTGCCGGGGCGAGGTGATCATGGTCATCGTGCGCCCCAACGGCAGCGTCCTGCTGCACACCAAGAGCTTCTATCCGCCCGGTGTCTACAGGCTGCTCAGCGGCCGCGTGCTCTGGCGCGACGCCGTGGAACACACCCTGCATCGCGAGGTGAGGGAGGAGACAAGTCTGGACGTCACCGTGGAGCGTTTTCTGGGCCTGGTCGAATACCAGTTTCGGTCACAGGAGCAAACCGTACCCTTTGTCTCCTACATTTTCGAGCTGCGCGAGATTGGGGGGGAGCTCTGCTGCCGGGACGAGGGCGAGGGGATTACTGAGTTTCGCGAGGTCCCCGTAGGCGAGCTCTCGCAGGTGGCTGCCCAGTTGGAGCAGCTCGAGTCCCAGTGGCAGGACTGGGGGAACTTCAGGGCCGTGGCCCATCATCTGGTACAAGACCTGCTCAGCCCCTGAGCGCTCGCCACCTACGACCGTCCTTGCTCCTGCTCCTCACGCCCTCGCTGGCGGAGGATCGCTGGCAAAGTGATTCCACCCCCCTGGCCTCAAAGGCACCTCGCTGCCGTCCGGGAGCACGACCCATCGCCCAGCTTCCTGCTTCAGAATCTCGCCCACACAGGTGAGCTGCGTGCCCGTCTGTGCCTGCACTTGAGCGGCCACTTCCTCCTCCGCCCCTTCAGGCACCGTCAGGCACAATTCGTAGTCCTCACCGCCCTCTAGAGCAAGCGCCCAATCTTCACGGCAGGTGACCTCAGCGAAGTCTTGCACGGCCCCCGATATCGGTAGCCGCTCCGCAAACAGGCGCACCCCCACCCAGCTCTGGTCACAAATGTGTCCCACATCGCTGCTCAGCCCGTCGCTGAGGTCTATCATCGAAGTAGCACGACCACTCGTGGCGACAGCGCGGCCCTCGCTGACCCTCGGCGTGGGGGTAAGATACGCCTCCAGAAGATGCTTCCACTCCCCCCCAAGGTCCCCTGGGCCACGCCTCAGAAGCGCCAATCCCGCCGCGGCCTCACCCAGCCATCCTGTCACCAGAACCACGTCCCCAGGCCGTGCCCCGGAGCGAAAAACTACCTCCTCTACCCTCACCTTCCCCATCAGGAAGACGTCCACTACGATCGGCCCATCGGTACGAGACAGGTTGCCCCCCACGATGTCCGCCCCGTGCCGAGACGCTTCCTCCGCCAGACCACCGTAGAGGCCCTCCACCCAGCTCACCTCCAGGTCAGTGGGCAGAGCCAGGGAGACCAGGAAGTGCTCTGGGGTCCCCCCTTTGGCCGCGATGTCACTGAGGTTGATGGCCGCCGCCCGCCGCCCCAGTTGGAAGGGGGTAATCAGCTCCCTCGAGAAATGCACGCCCTCTACCTGGATGTCACAAGTGGCGAGCCCGCAGGTCCCAGGGTCCAGGGCCAGCACTGCCACGTCGTCGCCCACCGCCGCGCGGACATCCTCTCGGTAGTCAGGCAACCAGGCAGCGATCCTTCTTATCAGCGCAAACTCCCCCAACTCCGAGACGTTCACCGCTGCCCCCTTTCGGCCAATCGTCGCTGGCCCTCCCTGCACCTCAGTGCACCGAAGGTTGGCCGGAAGAAACGCGCATCATATCCTCACGTGGGTGCTGCCCGCTGATGTCAATACGCGCCCAGCCCCATCAATCGTCCGGCCCCCTGTGCCATACCGCATCTCCGCCGCCACCACCCCAGGCCACCTGAAGCCGCGCAGGCATCTGCCAAAAGCAACAAAAAACCCGCATGCTGCTCACATGCGGGTTCACTGGCGGGGAGCATCAACACCTCTG
>CAYGQI010000116.1:0-5709 GCA_964351925.1 uncultured Anaerolineales bacterium
GACGGCAACTCTCAGTTGCTAGGCCTGGTCATTATTGTCGTTGTCATTATCCTGCTTAGCAGGACTGGGTGACGGTTGGGACGGCAAGGATGGGTCCAGGGTAGACAGGGAACATCGGAGGAGAATGGCAGAAGCCGCCCAACCGGGCGGCTTCTCTGTTATGCACACGGAGCTGTGCAGAGCATGGACCAAGGAGGCGTAATGAGACTGAGCGGAGCACAAATCGTCTGGGAGATGCTCCAACGGGAGGGCGTGGATGTCGTCTTCGGCCTACCGGGAGGCGCAATCATCGACACCTACCATTGTCTTCAGGAGTATAACATCCGCCACGTCCTGGTGCGCCACGAACAGGGCGCTGCCCACGCCGCAGATGGCTATGCGCGGGCCTCGGGACGGGTTGGCGTGGCCGTGGCGACTTCGGGCCCAGGGGCCACCAACCTGGTGACGGGCATCGCCACGGCGATGATGGACTCTTCTCCTATAGTATGTATCACGGGTCAGGTTTCCACGTCCCTCATAGGGTCTGACGCCTTTCAGGAAGCGGATGTAACAGGGATCACTCTGCCCATCACCAAGCACAACTACCTGGTGACCGACGTCGATGAGCTGGCGCAGACGATATGCGAGGCGTTCCACATCGCCCGCAGCGGACGACCAGGTCCTGTGTTGATAGATCTCCCCAAGGACGTGCAGCAGGCCAAGACAGACTTTGTACCACCGAATGGTGAGCTCCTGTTGCCAGGATATCAGCTGGATCACCGTGTCGATGGTGAGCAGATAAGGCAGGCGGCCGACATGCTCAACAGTGCGGAGCGGCCGGTGGTTCTGGTGGGGCATGGCATCCTGATGTCGGATACGACGCGGGTCTTGAGGGAACTGGTGGAGAGAATGGAGGCGCCGGTGGCCCTGACTCTGCTCGGGAAGGGGGCGTTTCCCGCTTCGCACCCTCTGTGTCTGGGCATGATGGGGATGCACGGCGAGGCTTTCGCCAACCAGGCCATCCAGGAGGCCGATCTCCTACTGGCTCTGGGGATGAGGTTCGACGACCGAGTGACGGGTAGTCTGGAGCATTATGCCCCGAAGGCGCGAAAGATACACATAGATGCGGATGCGGCTGAACTGAACAAGCTCGTGCCCGCTGACGTGGCGATCCTGGGAGACCTGCGCCAGGTACTCGCGGAGCTCCTTCCTGCAGTCGAGCGAGCACGGCACCCTGACTGGCTGGAGCGGATCGGTGCCTGGCGCCGGCAGAGTAGGGCGAGAGACATATTGAACCAACCACAGAACGGACGTCTACTGGCTCCCCGCGTGATCGATGCGCTGTGGGAGGAGACGCAGGGAGACGCTCTGGTGGTCACGGACGTCGGCCAGCACCAGATGTGGACCGCGCTCTACTATGAACTGGACCGTCCGAATCCCCTGATAACCTCAGGAGGGTTGGGGACTATGGGCTTCGCATTGCCGGCGGCCATCGGGGCGCAGATAGCGCAGCCTGAGAGAGAAGTGTGGGCTGTTGTGGGCGATGGAGGCTTTCAGATGACGATTCAGGAACTGGGCACGTTGGTCCAGGAAGGCCTGCCGGTGAAGATCGCCCTGGTGAACAACAGTTGTCTGGGTATGGTCCGCCAGTGGCAGGAGATGTTCTACGACGGGCGGTACGAATCGACCTATCTGGTGAATCCGGATTTCGTTCGCTTGGCGGAGGCCTACGGTATCCCGGCGTTCCGCGTAAAAGAGCCGAAGGACACCGCAGCCGCCATAGCAGCAGCCCGGAGGGAGACAGGGCCTGCTCTCATCGAGTTCGAGGTTGCTCGAGAGGGGGAGGACGGCAATGTGTATCCCATCGTTCCCCCTGGAGCAGCGCTGCACGAGATGGTGCGGCGGCCCGAACCTTGCGTCGAACTGGCGGGACCCCTGGAGGCCTAGAGATGAGCCGCACCCTGATCGCCCTGGTCGAGGACAAGCCGGGAGTGCTGGCTCGGGTAGCGGGCCTTCTGCGGAGGCGTGCTTACAACATCGAGAGCCTCACCGTGGGGCATACGCAGGAACCAGGTATCTCGCGCATGACTATCGTGCTGGACAGCGACCGGCAAAGCGCACTGAAAGTTGCCCGGCACTTGCACAAGTTGATCAACGTGATAGGCGTTGAGGACGTCACAGAGCGCCCTCTTGTGGCGCGCAACCTGGCTCTGATCAAGGTGCGAGTGAATGGCGGGTCGAGGGCTGAAGTGATGCAGATCGTGGATACCTTTCGGGCCAGAGTGGTGGACGTGGGCCTGGATTCACTGATGATCGAAGCGACAGGCACCGAAGACAAAGTGGATGGCCTGGTCCAGGTGCTGGAGAGTTTCGGCATTCTCGAGATGGCGCAAGGCGGACGGGTGGCCATGGTGCGCGGCAGGCAGCAACCGTAGGAGTCAAGGAGAGAAACGATGGCGAAGATAGACTTTGGTGGGACAGTGGAAGAGGTGGTGACGCGAGATGAGTTCCCCGTGGAGAAGGCACGCGAGGTTCTCAAAGAGGAGGTCGTGGCCGTGCTTGGCTACGGTGTACAAGGACCTGCTCAAGCGCTGGACATGAGGGACAACGGTATCAACGTCATCGTGGGAGGCACGGCAGAACGGACGCGCTCATGGGACAAGGCCTTGAAGGACGGGTGGGTACCTGGCAAGACGCTCTTCTCGTACGAAGAGGCTGTAGAGAGAGGAACCATCATCCAGTACCTGGTCTCCGATGCGGCTCAGGTGATGCTGTGGCCCAGGATCAAGCCTCGATTGTTGGAAGGAGATGCTCTCTACTTCTCCCATGGGTTCTCGGTGGTGTATGCAGATCAGACAGGTGTGGTGCCCCCGGACTTTGTGGACGTGATCCTGGTGGCGCCTAAGGGTTCCGGCACCAGTTTGAGGGCAAACTTCCTCGCAGGTAGCGGCATCAACAGCAGCTATGCCGTCCACCAGGACTATACCGGTCGCGCCCTGGAGCGAGCCCTGGCTGTGGGGATAGGTATCGGCTCGGGATACCTCTTCCCTACCACCTTCGAGAAGGAGGTGTACAGCGACCTCACGGGGGAGAGAGGAGTGCTCATGGGCGCCCTCGCTGGCGTCATGGAGGCACAATATGACGTACTCCGCCGCCACGGGCACAGCCCCAGCGAGGCCTTCAACGAGACGGTGGAGGAGTTGACGCAGAGCCTGATCAGGCTAGTCGGTGAGAATGGTATGGACTGGATGTACGCCAACACCAGCGCCACTGCCCAGCGAGGTGCCCTCGATTGGAGGCACAGATTCAGGGACTCCGTGGCGCCGGTCTTCGAAGAACTCTATGGGAGGGTCGTCTCCGGCGAGGAGACTCGACTGGTGCTCGAGGCCAACAGTTCGCCTGACTACAGGGAGAAGCTGGAGGAGGAGCTCCGGGAGATGCGGGAATCGGAGATGTGGCTGGCGGGCGCTCAAGTGCGCGCCTTGCGCCCCTAGAACGTCGAAGGGGTGGCTACCAAGGAGGACGTTGCTCACCATGGACGAGACTGACATCGCTGCCAGGGGCACCGTATACGTCTTCGATACGACTCTTCGCGACGGCGAGCAATCGCCAGGCGCTGCACTGAGCGTTGACGAGAAGGTGGAGGTCGCCCGCGCCCTGGAGGAAATGGGTGTGGACGTGATAGAAGCCGGGTTCCCCATCTCCTCTCCGGGAGACTTCAGAGCTGTGCAGCGTATCTCTGAGGAGGTCCGTAGCTGCGTGATCTGTGGGCTGACGCGAGCCAACGAGGCCGACATCGATGCGGCGGTGGAGGCCCTGGCCGGCGCCGCCCGGCCTCGCGTCCATACGGGATTGGGCGTCTCCGACGTGCACATCTACAGCAAGTTGCACACCACTCGCGAGGAGGCTATGCAGTGGGGAGTGGATGCGGTCAAGTATGCCAAGAGGTTCGTGGAAGACGTGCAGTACTTCGCCGAGGACGCTGGCCGAGCTGACCCAGCCTACCTGTACCAGGTGCTGGAGGCGGTGATCAACGCTGGGGCCACGGTGGTCAACATCCCTGACACCACTGGGTACACTACTCCTGAGGAGTTTGGCTCGCTGATAGAGGGCATCAAGGAGAACGTGACCAACATCGACCGCGCGGTCATCTCCGTGCATTGCCACAATGACCTGGGTATGGCCACCGCCAACACCCTGGCGGGCGTGCGTGGTGGCGCACGGCAGGTGGAGGTCACCTTGAACGGCATCGGCGAGCGGGCGGGCAACTCCTCTCTGGAAGAGGTGGTGATGGCTCTGAGGACGCGCCGCGATTTCTTCGAACTAGACACCAGGATTGAAACTCGCCGCCTGTACCCAACCAGTCGTCTGGTTAGTCAGTTGACGGGCATCGCCGTACAGCCGAACAAGGCCATCGTGGGAGCGAACGCCTTCGCGCACTCGTCAGGGATACACCAGGATGGGGTACTGAAGGAGCGCACAACCTACGAGATCATCAATCCGCGCGATGTAGGTGCACCGGAATCGGCCATCATCTTGTCGGCGCGATCAGGACGGCATGGACTTCGGCATCGTCTGGAAGAGCTGGGGTATGCTCTGGACGATGGGCAGTTCGAGAAGGTATATCAACGATTCCTGGAGGTGGCCGACAAGAAGAAGGCGGTGGATACACGAGACCTGGAGGCCATCGTCGCCGATGAGGTCCAGATGTTCTTCGAGGAGACGTACCACCTCGAACTCGTACAGGTGAGCTGCGGCAACCACAGCATACCTACCGCCACCGTCCGCATGCGTGGCCCCGATGGACAGATTATCTGCGATGCTGACCACGGGACCGGGCCAGTGGATGCCGTGTATCGGGCCATCAACCGGGTCATAGGGGAACGAAACGAACTCATCGAGTTCTCTGTTCAGGCGGCCACGGAGGGGATCGACGCCGTGGGCCGGGTGACCATCCGTATCCAGGCCGATGAACCGGTCAACGGCACAGAGAACACGGTGTACAGCGGCCATGGCGCGGACACAGACATCGTGGTCGCCAGTGCCAAGGCATATACCTTTGCGCTCAACCGGCTGATCGCGGCGCGCCGGGAGGCACAGGATTGGAGAGCCGCCGGACGCTGCGGATCGACGTCGTAGATGCAGGACGAGATTGAAGGGAGGTCAAGAGGGATGAAATCAACAGAGAGCACTCAGGAGGAGGTGGCCCGTAAACGGGCACTGCGGGTGCTGGCAGGCAGTGGGGCCAGCGCTGAGCAGTTTGGGGAGCCGCGAGGCGATGCCCTGGAGTGGGACGGCACCGGTCTCCCGGATGACGCGGAGGTGGCGGACGCGGGGGCTCTCCCCAAGCCACAAGACGCCCACTGAGCACAGAACCAAGCTACATGGCACATACACTTGCTGAGAAGATCATCGCGGACCACCTGCAAGACGGTGGGGGTGGCGCTCTCTCTGACCCTGGGCGGGAAGTGTGGCCGGGGGACCTGGTGGAGGTGTCGGTAGACGTCGTCCTGGCCAACGACATCACGGCGCCCATCGCCATCCAGGAGTTCGGCAAGCTGGGTGTGGATCGTGTGTTCGATCCCGACCGCGTGGTGCTGGTGGCCGATCATTTTGTGCCGAACAAAGATATCCAGTCGGCAGAACAGTGTAAGGCCATGCGCTCGTTTGCACGGGCTCAGGGGCTGGCCCACTACTACGATGTTGGGCGCATGGGCATCGAGCACGTGC
>CAYGQI010000117.1:0-5646 GCA_964351925.1 uncultured Anaerolineales bacterium
GTGATCCGATTCTAGGGGGCCTTGGCCTCTTTCAGCCGACGATTGAATTCCTGTTCGGCTTGCTCGCGGGTGTAGCCATACTTCTGCTGGAGCAGGCCGATGAGCTGGTCGGCCTTGCCCCCCGCCCGTTCCAGGTCGTCGTCGGTGAGTTTGCCCCACCACTCTCTGACCTGGCCTCGCATTTCCTTCCATTTGCCTTCAAATATGTCCTTGTTCATCCTGTGACCCTCCTGTTTCCTTCGCATAAACTACCCTTGAGCTTGTCCATCACTCAAGATTGTACAAGATTGGCACGCTGAAGTGTATCGGTGAAGGTCTGATTCCATTGTAGGCGACAGGCGAGCGAGCCTGTCAGTGTTTGTCCTACATCACCCCTGCGGGAGGAGCAGAGGAAGGGGGGAGCGAGGGGGGAGGTCAGTCAATCAACCGTTCTTGAATGGCGTAGTGAATCAACTCCGCGTTGGTTCCCAGATTCATCTTCTCCAGCATGCGCGCCCGGTAGGTGCTGATGGTCTTGACACTGAGGGAGAGTTCCGCGGCAATCTCTTTGACGGACTTGCCGGCCGCTATCAGTCGCAGCACCTGAAACTCCCGGTCGGACAACGTCTCGTGGGGCAACTTGCCCGAGTCGGCCCCTATCTCAAAGGCAAGTTTCTCGGCCAGGGACGGGCTGACGTATCTCCCACCACTCACCACTTTGTGGATGGCCTTGACCAGTTCATCTGGCGCGCTATCCTTCGTTAGATAGCCGGAGGCGCCGGCCTTCAGGACGCGCATCGCATACTGGTCTTCCGAATACATGCTCAACACCAACACCGGCAGTTTGGGCCGCTCCGCCTTCAGTTCTTTGAGCACATCCAGCCCACTGCGGTCAGGCATCGAGATGTCGAGAACAACCACATCCCACGTTTCGGCCCGGACCTTGTCCAGGACCTCTTGCCCGTTGGTCGCCTCGTCGGTGACCACCATCTCGTGCATGTCTGCAAGAATCTGTTTCAACCCTTGTCGCACAACCGCATGGTCGTCGGCGATGAGAACTCTTATCATAGGGCCTTGTGCCCCTTGATGAGCGGCAGCCTGATCACCACGGTAGTTCCCCGGCCGGGTGTACCCTGGATGTGAAAGTCACCGGAGCGTAGCTTGACCCGCTCCCGCATCCCCAGCAAGCCAAAGGACCTGGAGCCATCCACTTCGCTTTCCGTAATTCCGCGCCCATTGTCTTGAACCCGGAGGCGTACGTACCCCTGTTCCTCATCCAGCGAAACCTCCACCCGCGTGGCCGATGCGTGGCGCACCACGTTGGTCAGGGTCTCCTGCAAGATGCGAAAGAGGACGGTGGTTTCCTCGGCGTCCAACGCCACCTCCTCCAAACTCGAAGTGAATCTGCAGCGAATCCCGCTGCGCTTTTGGAATTCCTGCAACTGCCACTCCATCGCCGGCACCAGTCCCAGGTCATCCAACATGCCCGGACGCAACTCGGTGGCGATGCGGCGCACACCCTGGATGGTAGTGTCCACCAGGTCCGACATGTCTCGGGTTTTTTGCAGCAGGCCCCTCTGTTTGGGATCGGTGTGCTTTTGTAGCCAGGCCAGATCCATCTTCAAGCCAGTCAGGGCCTGGCCCAACTCGTCGTGAACCTCGCGGGCTATACGGGCACGGTCTTCTTCGCGCCTGGTTTCCTCGTGCTGGGCCAGGAGGAGCAACTGCGCCCGTGAGTTCTCGAGCTGGGTAATGGCCGCTTGCAGGTCGGCGGTTCGTTGCACCACACGTTCCTCCAATTCGGCGTTCAGTTGTTGCGCCTCGGCGTACAGCCGTGCATTGTCCACCGCCAGCGCGGCGCGGCGCGCCAGTTCTTCGGCCAGGGCCACGTCGACCTCGGTGTACTGGCGCCCGGACTCGGCCGACACCACCAGGGTGATTGTGCCGAGGGTGTGGCCCCGCGTCATGAGTGGCACAATCATCGCCGACTTGACTCCCAGCGACCGCACGAGCTCGATCTGCTCGGCGTCCGGGGCGATGGCGGCGAGCAATTCTTCTGATGCTTCCGGATAGAATTCCGGCCGGCCGGTGAGCAGCACATGGGCCGGCCCCGGCGGCGCGTCCGAGTAGGGGGGATGCCGCCGCAGCAGATCGTTGGCCTGTGCCAGTTTTTGTGGGTCAGCGTGCGCCACGGCCACGGGATGTATCGGCTCGCCTTCTTCGGTAGTGTGTACCACGCACCAGTCGGCCAACAGTGGCACCGCCACCTGGGCGATGTTGGCCAACCAGCTGGTGGCGTCGAGCGAGGCCGCCAGCACCGGTTCAGCCTCGGCCAGCAGGCGCCGGGAACGTTCGACCTGCTTGCGCTCGGTGATGTCGGTGCTGATCTCCACAATGGCCAGGGGAGCGCCGTGATCTTGCTTCCACACGGCCCAGCGGCTGGTCGCCACCACGGGCGTGCCGTCTCGCCGGGTATGGATGAGCTCACCTTCCCAGTGTCCGGCCCGCAGGGCCTCGGCTTCGATCGCCTCCAACGGTTGTGGAAACTGGGTGTGCAACAGCGTGTCGGCATGTTTGCCCAGGGCCTCGTCGCTTGTCCAGCCAAACAGCTTTTCGGCGCCGTGGCTCCAAAAGATGATCACGCCCTGCATGTCGCGCAGGATGATGGCGTCGTGCACCAGGTCCAGGAGGTGGGCCTGTTCGCCTAGGATTCGGGTACCGTTCTCCGAGGCATTCACATCCAAACCTCCCAACAAGGGGAAGCGGGAATCAGTCTGAATGGAAGTGTAGCACCCGGCCAGGCCAGTTGTCAAATGAGGCACCCACTCCGGGCGGCTTGACGCAACAAGGCCCTTGTGGGATACTCACCGGGCGGTGCGGGGACAACAGAAGTTCCCCATAACGCACCAGATCCTATGCTTCAGGGATATGATAACAAGGCAAGTTCCAGAGAGCTCGAATGAAACCCTTCGCCAGCCTCTTTCGTAGTACACCGCCACAAACAGGGCAACAGAACGCCCAGGGGACTCCGGCGACTTATTGGAGCCTCGGGCCAGGGCAACTCCTTTCCGCACTGCACACCACTGCTGGCGGTCTCAACCCAGCAGACGTCGAGCCGCGTCTGAAGCAGTATGGGCTGAACGCGCTTGAAGCACAGCGGCAAGCTACCGCATTGGGGCTGTTCCTAAACCAGTTCAAGAGCCCGCTTGTTCTCATCCTCATCGGTGCCGCAATTGTCTCCGCCATCCTGGGGGAGTGGACAGACGCCGTCATTGTGCTTGCCGTAGTGCTAGGCAGCACTATGCTCGGCTTCGTACAGGAATACCGTGCCGGCAATGCTGTCGAGAAACTGCGATCGCAGGTCACCATCAGGTCTAACGTGCTGCGTGGAGGTCAGCCACAGATGCTGCCCTCCGAACAAGTGGTGCCAGGCGATGTGGTGCTGCTCTCTGCGGGCAGCCTGATCCCGGCCGACGGCGTCGTACTGGTGGCCGATGACTTCTTTGTCAACCAGGCCGTGCTTACCGGCGAAACCTTCCCGGTGGAAAAGCAGCCCGGGACTGTCCCGGCCAAAGCCAGCCTGGCAGAACGTACCAACTGCGTTTTCATGGGCACCAGTGCAGGCAGCGGAACCGCCCAAATGCTGATTGTGCAGACCGGTAAGGCCACAGTGTACGGCCAGATCGCGCAACGGCTGAGCCTGCGCCCGCCGGAGACCGAGTTCGAACGCGGCATCCATCGCTTCGGTAATCTGCTCACGCAGGTCATGCTGGTGATGGTGGTCATCGTCTTGGCGGTCAACCTCTTCCTCGCCAAGCCACTGATAGACTCGCTTCTCTTTGCGCTCGCGCTGGCGGTGGGCCTGACGCCCGAACTCTTGCCCGCCATTATCAGCATAACACTCTCCCACGGTGCACGGCGGATGGCCAAACGCGGCGTGATCGTGCGCCGCCTGAACTCCATCGAGAACTTGGGCAGCATGGACGTGCTGTGCACCGACAAAACCGGCACGCTCACCGAAGGTGTCGTCCGGCTCGACGGTGCGCTCGATACCCAGGGGCAACCATCCCAGGCCGTTCTGCACTACGCCTATCTCAATGCACACTTCCAGACCGGACTGAACAATCCACTGGATGAGGCGATTCAAGCGTACGCACAGCAGGCAGGGCCAGACATAAACGCCGAACAAAAGGTCGACGAGATCCCCTACGACTTTGTGCGCAAGCGCCTGAGTGTGGTCACTGCCAATCCCCAGGGCGAGCGTACCCTCATCACCAAGGGTGCACTGGACAACGTTCTGAGCATCTGTAACAGCGTACAATCTGGGGATGGAGCCCATCCGCTTGACGCTACGACACGGGCAGGCATTGAACTGCTGTACAGTGAATGGAGCGCCAAAGGGTTCCGCGTGCTGGGTGTGGCGACCAAGACTGTAGACGGGCGGCCTGACGCTTATTCGCGCACCGATGAAAAGGAACTCACCTTTGCCGGCTTCCTGCTCTTCTTCGATCCGCCAAAGGCCGACGTGCAGCAAGTCATCGTCGATCTGGCCAAACGCGGGGTGCAGCTCAAGATCATCACCGGCGACAACCAGAAGGTGGCGCGGCACGTCGCGGAGGCGGTGAACCTGCCGGTCATGGGTGTGTTGACCGGCAGCGAGCTGACCGACCTGCATGACGAGGCTCTCTGGCACCTTGCCGAACGCACCACCCTCTTCGCGGAAGTGGACCCCAACCAGAAGGAGCGCATCATCCTCGCGCTGCAAAAGACCAAGCATGTGGTTGGCTATATGGGCGATGGCATCAACGACGCGCCGGCCCTGCACGCCGCGGACGTGGGCCTGTCAGTGGATACAGCGGTGGATGTGGCCAAAGACGCCGCCGACTTTGTCCTGCTCAAAACGGATTTGGGCATATTGCGCGAGGGCATTGATGAAGGCCGCATGACGTTCGCCAACACCCTCAAGTATATCCTCACAACTATCAGCGCCAACTTCGGCAACATGTTTAGCATGGCCGGGGCTTCGATGTTCCTGCCATTTCTGCCCCTGCTCGCTCCACAAATCCTGCTCAACAACTTCCTTTCCGACATTCCCGCCACAACCATCGCCAGCGACAATGTGGACCCGGAATGGGTGGAGAAACCGCGCCGCTGGAACACCCCGTTCATCCGCAACTACATGGTGCTCTTCGGCCTGGTTAGTTCGATCTTTGACTTCCTGACCTTCGGGACGCTGTTGTTTCTGTTCCACGCTTCGCCGACTGAGTTCCGCACCGGCTGGTTCATCGAGTCGCTGTTGACGGAGCTGGTCATCGCGCTCGTCGTGCGAACGCGCCGCGTGTTCTTCCGCAGCCGCCCAGGCAAGCTTTTGCTGGTGAGTACATTGATCTTTATTGGCATTACACTCGTGCTACCTTACCTGCCGTTCATATCGGTGTTTGGCTTCATCCCCTTGCCCGCGCCGCTCATGCTGGCAATGCTCGGGTTAACGGCGCTCTATGTCCTGGTCACCGAGTTAGCCAAGAAGTATTTCTACTCTCGGGTGGGGAATGCTATGGCTTAGGTCAGGTCCAAGCGGGGGGGTGGTCAAGCGCTGTCCGCGCCCAACCCGTGTATGCAGCGGTGCCGCTTCGCTGCGCTCCCGGCGCGGCTGATGCGGAGTGTTAA
>CAYGQI010000118.1:0-5624 GCA_964351925.1 uncultured Anaerolineales bacterium
ACCATGTTCAAGCGTCTGTACAGTCCATCGCGGGCCACCAACTCCCCGTGTGTCCCCATCTCGACGATGCGACTGCCCTCCAAGACAACGATGACATCTGCTCCGCGGATCGTGGACAGACGATGAGCAATGACGATCGTGGTCTTGCCAACCATCAGCCGTTCCAGCGCCTGTTGTATCAGCAATTCGGTCTCCGTATCCACCGAGGAGGTCGCCTCGTCCAGTATCAGAATCGGCGCATCCTTGAGCACAGCGCGGGCGATCGCTATCCGCTGTCTTTGCCCGCCGGACAGCTTCACCCCGCGCTCGCCAATCAACGTGTCGTAGCCGTTGGGCAACCGCGCAATGAACTCGTGGGCATTGGCGGTCTCTCCCGCCTGAATCATCTCCTCTTCTGTGGCTCCCGGGCGGCTAAACAGGATGTTGTCGCGCACTGTTCCGTGGAACAGGAACACATCCTGTAGCACGATGCTGATCTGCTGGCGCAGACTCTTCAGGGTTAGATCGCGGATGTCGTGACCGTCCAGTGTGATTGACCCCTCGAGCACGTCGTAGAACCGGGGGATGAGGTTGACCAATGTCGTCTTGCCCACACCCGTTGGTCCCGCCAGAGCCACGACCGTACCTGGTGCAATGTCGAGATTGATGTGCTCCAGCACCGGGTTCCCGGTGACATAGCGGAAGCCTACATTGCGGAAGACAATGGCACCCCTGGCCCTACGGCTCAACTCGATGGCATCGGAGCGTTCGACTACATCGGGCTGTTCATCCAGCAGCTCGTTCACACGCTCCGCACCTGCGAGAGCCTGCTGAACCTCCTCCCACGCCTCGGTCAGGGCCCGCACAGGTTCGTAGAGCATCTCCAGGTAGAGAAAATAGGCCACCAGATCCTCAATGGGCAGAGCCTGGCGTAGCACGAACAGCCCTCCAAAGTACACCAGTACGATCATGCCCAAAGATGAGGAGAACTCCACGAAGGGGTAGAACGTCGCCATCAGGCGCAACGCGTGGAGCAGCGAATCGCGATATCTCGCGATATGGCCGTAGATGTTGGCTGCCTCGATCTCCTCCCTGGTGAAAGCTTTGATCTCACGGATCCCTGAGAGGTTGTCGTTGAGCGCTGCGTTCAGTTCACCTAACTCGACCTGGCGCCTGCGAAATGCCGGTGCCACGTACCTGCCGAAACCTCGCATGGCCAAGACGATCAGGGGAATCGGGATCATGCTCAACAGCGCCAGCTGCCAACTCATACTGAACAACACAGCTGAGACTCCGATCAACATGAACACGTTCACCATCACGTCAGGCAGGGCATGTGCGATCAACTGCTCGAGCAGGTCCGAATCATTGACCATGCGCGACATCAGTTGGCCTGTTTGCCTGTCCTCGTAGAAGCGCAGGGACAGACGCTGCAGGTGCTGATAGATCTCCAATCGAACGTCTGCGACCACGTTCCAGCCTGCAACGTGGGCCATGTAGCTTCTGACGAACCGCAGGACTGCCCGCGCGACATAGACAACCAGGGCCAGCACGGCCAACCGAGTGATGGAACCCATAGCCTCCAATCCCGCAGATGGATTGGTGACGGTGGCGATCATGCTCCTGACAATCCACGGGACCGTCAGCTGCGCGCCCACGAGCAAGAACATGCTGACCACAGTGAGGACAAGTGGGCCAACGTACCGCCGTGCATACTTCAGCAGGAACCTAAGCTGTCTCATTGTACGATCCGTCAGAGCAACCGCTCACCCCAAGCTCCTCGGTCAAGCCCCTCGGAAGCCGGACCAACTTGCCGGTCATCATACGGACAGGCGGCAAACTGAGGCGATGCCCCGCCGCGTGTCGCCTCCAGACCGTGGACCTAGAACTGGAACTCCATGCCCAGCCCTTCGCTCTTCGCCCGCTCATAGGTGCGCAAGGCTGTGACCGCATCCTGGAAGGCCAGGCCCACGCTCTTGTAGAGCGTGATTTCTTCGTCACTTTCCCTGCCCGGCACTCTCCTGCTGATCACATCCGCCAGACCCCCGTGGATGTCCGACTCCTTGAGCGCGCCTTCTTTGATGGGGATGAGAAGATCTCCCGCCTCCACCAGGCATGCTTCCACGGAGTCGCAGACGATCTTCGACCGGACGACCGTCCTCGTGTCCAACTCCCTGGCACCTGGCGTGTGGCTCCCCACCCCGTTGATATGCACGCCAGGGCTAAGGTCGTCGCCGTCGAATATCGGACTGGGCGACGTGGTAGCAGTAGCCACCACGTCGGCTCCGAACAGAGCCTCCTGGGGAGAGCCAACGACTTCGACCTTGGAAGGTATAGGCCCACGCCCCGCCATCTCCCTGGCGAACTTCTCCGCTGCCTGGCGATCGGTGTCGAACACCCTTACCCCGGTGATGTGCCTGACGGTGCAGATCGCTTCCAGTTGGGTTGCGCCCTGCACGCCAGCCCCGAAGATCGCTGCGATGCTGGCATCCTCCTTGGCCAGGTATTTGGTGGCCACGCCAGACGCGGCCCCCGTGCGTACTGCGGTCAGGTATCCTGCATCCATGATCGACAGAGGAATACCAGTCTCTGTGTCCAGTAGCGTCACCGTCCCCAAGATGGTCGGAAGCCCCTTCTTGGGGTTGCCTTTGAAGGCGGTCACCGTCTTGATGGCCAGCGCTCCCATCTCACGAACCAGAGCAGGCATGAAGCCAGCAAAGCCTTCATGCTCCGGAACGAAGATCACCGGCCTCTGGGGCATACTGACGCCCCCCTCTCCGTACTCCACGAACCCTCGTTCCACGAGCTCGATAGCATCTTCCATGCTCAGTGCCTTCTGTACGTCGGAACGACTCAGTAGCAGCGTCACCCTGGCCTCCTTCTATGTCTGATCGTCTACCACACTTGAACAGCGCTTCTCTTGCAGAACGCAGTCGCTTAGCGACAAACACGGACACTCGGGACGTGCCGCTTTCCGTCGATGCCGGACAGCGGTGGACCTTTCTGGCCTGGAGGGCGGGATTCACTCGGCCTGCGATGAGCCGCTGGTCCGCGCTGACGGCAACCAGCACTGGATCAACGGGGCGACCACTTTTCTTGAATACTCGCACCACACACCCTGACGGCAAGCTTTCAAGCCCCCTGCCCTACCCCGCGTCTCTCTTGCGCAAGGCCAGCCCGCCCAATATCTCCACCACGGTGCGCGCGCAGAATTGCGCCCCCATTCCGTTGACATCGTAGTCCGGGGACATCTCGCACACGTCGTAGCCAATCAGGTGCTCGCGAGAGAGCATCCGCAATGCCCACATCATCTCGTCAACTGTCAGGCCCCAGAACTCCGGCGCTTTCTGGGCAGGCACCAGGCCCGGCTCCATCACGTCGATGTCGAGGGAGACGTAGATACCATCCGTGCCGTCACTGGCGATGGCGATGGCCTCGGCCACCACTTCGCGTATCCCCCGCTCTTTCACCTCATCGATGGCATAGATGCGGACGCCGAGCGCCTCGGCCAACTGCCGTTCTTCCAGCGCGTTGCGATTGGAGCGGATGCCGATCTCGATCAGATTGACCGGGTTGATCTTTCCGGTTTCCGCGATAAGTTGCGTCCACTGGTCGGAGGCCCAATGCTCATCGGGCGTGTAGGAAAAGTCGATGTGCGCGTCAAAGGTAATAAGGCCAATCCTGCTATTGCGCCGTTCCAGAATGGCGCGCACGGTTGGGTAGGGAATCGTGTGGTCGCCGCCCAGAACGATGGGAAACGCGCCCGCATCGACGATGTCGCCCACCTTTTCCGATGCCCGGCGCATCGTTTCGATGGTATCCTCCACCACGACCTCAACGTTACCGTAGTCCATCGCCGTCAGATGATCGAAGAGCACCAGGTCGCGGTCAATTTCCGGATAGTAGCCCCGGTTGTGATGCACCGAGTAGTACAGCGAATACCGGCGAATAGCATCCGGCGCGAAGTCCGCGCCCATGCGCCAGTAGACCGAACCCGGCTCCGGGCGCGAGACCGTCGGCGGGGCCGAGTGTGACGGAGAGGTGATGGTGATGCCTTCGTAACCGAACCCGACGATGGCGGCGTCCGCTCCAGCGAGGTCCTCCGGCATGCGTGCCAGCGGCAACTCCATAAACGTCGGCACATCGCCATAGAGAATATCCTGCCGGGCGCGTTCTTTTCGAGCCGCGCCTGATCGCTTCTCTTCCGCCGTGCGCTCGAAAACGGCGCGGATTCGTTCCATCTCTTCTGCGCCAATAGCGTATTCGTCTTTGCCCTTCATTTGAAAGGTATCCTCCATCGCGTATTGACAGCAGGGTTCAATATCACGCGCCGAGTTCCGCCAGTTTCTCGCCGATGCGCTTCAGACCCGGCAGCAGTTTCCTAGAACCATAGCCCACCCGGAAATAGCCGTCCATACCGAAGACATCGCCGGGCGCGACCAGCACGCTCTTGTCGTGAATCAGTTGCATAATCAAGTCCGTCGAATTGACGGGCAAATCGTAGCCGACAAACGCCACCCCGCAAATCTTCGGCGGCACCAGCCTGAGTGTGTGCGGGCGCTCGTTTACCCAATCCGTTAGGACCTGCAAGTTGCCGGCCGAGAGTTCTCGGATGCGTTGCCGTATCCTGGCCCGCGTCTCTGGCCTGAGCGCCAGTTGCGCCAGGTGCTGGCTGAGCGCGTTGGTGGTGATGGTCGTGTAATCGTGATAGGGCCAGATCTCATCCAAGACCTCTCTGGGGCCGATAACCCAGCCCAGGCGCAAGCCCGGTAGCGCGAACGCCTTCGACATCCCGCCGGTGACCAGGACTTTGTCGTACAGGCCCCAGAAGCTGGGGGTCATATCGCCAGCCAACTCAGCGCCGCGATAGACTTCGTCGGCCAGAATCCACGCGCCGACCTCCTCCGCAACGCGCACGATCTCGCGCATCCCATTTTCCGAGAGGATCGCCCCAGTTGGATTATGCGGGTTGCAGACATAAATCAGGCGCGTCTGCGGCGTGACCTGCCCCCGGAGTTCAACCAGGTCCGGCGCCCAACTATCGACCTCGCGCCGATGATAAACCTTGACTTTCGCGCCAAAGGTAGCTGCCAGCCCCGGCACGTGGAGATAGTTGGGATACGCCAGGACAACCTCGTCCCCCGGCTCGATGTATCGCCACAGGATTATGAAGTTGGCTTCGCTGGTGCCGTTGGTCACAAACACATTCTCAGGCGAGGCCCCGTCGTAAAGCTGGCAAATGGCCTCTTTTAGCGGCGGCGGACCGTCGGTCTGGATGTAGCGCAGCGGGACGGTCCGGTAGAGGTCCAGCAATTCATCTTCGGTGATGAACTCGTGCATGTGCAAGGCGTCGACACCCGAATCCGTGATGTAGTACTCCACCTTGTTTTGCCACACGGACAAGAGCCGTTCGAGTTCGAAGGGTTCAATCTTCATAGCTTTCCTCCTGAGTAAGCACCCAATGCCACCGTCCATGACAATTCATAGTTCGCTGTCTGCAAGCCACTCGCGGGAAGATGGAAAACTGACAGGCCCCGAAATGGCAGATGGGCTGCCTAAGCAGCCCATGCTTCAACTTCAGCGGGGACGACGGGATTCGAACCCGCGATCTCCTGCTTGACAGGCAGGTGTCCTAAGCCAGGCTA
>CAYGQI010000119.1:0-2633 GCA_964351925.1 uncultured Anaerolineales bacterium
TTGATACGGTTGGGTCTCGTCTTTCTGGGCCTGGCCACCGGGATCGTGCCGCTCTTGGTGACCTACGTCGTGGGCGCCATCATCATACCCCAGGGCCCACTGCCCGAGCACTAGCAAAACCGGCCCAGTCACCCTCTGGTCGCCCCCACGAGGTCCGACGCCTGGTGGGAGTTGTGTCGAGCGGCCTTGGGGCTCCTGCCTGGACCGGAGGGGAATCGGACGCGCTTACATCGCGAGGAGGACCCTACGTGGCCATAGGGCGGCCCGCCTCGCAGCATGAACCGTGGGCAGAAGGAACCCGCGCCTCATCGGCCAGGTGAGCTGGAGCTGGACTTACACGATATCCTGCCAAAAGGTCCAACCTCTGAAGCCACGAAACAACGCGGCACCACAGACGATCTAGTGGCTTCGCGCGACTAAGAACGATCTCTCGCTGGCGCGGCACCACCAAGTCTCGAACCATCTGAGCCTCTCCGATGTCTACCTGCATGTCCAAGTGCTTGTCCCGGTGGGTCATGATTTCGCTCCGCCGGAACATAACACTCCTCCTCCAGGTCCGCGAGGTTCCGACCCAGCCATTCGAGCCCAAGACCCCCTGCGGAACAGCGGCCGTCTGGCGCCCGCTCACAACCTGCTCTTGCTGAACAGGCCTCTGGGGCCAACTAGTCACCTGCTTCCTTCACCGCTCTGACTCTGATGCTGTCTATTCTCGGTCGTCCGCTCTCGGCAGGAGCGGGCGAACAGCAGCCAGCTCCCGAAAGGAGAGCAGACGCGTCGACCTTCTCCACCACTACCGCCTCTTCAAAGCCCGCCTTCTTGATGAGGGCTAGGTATTCTGCCTCCTCAATGGTGCCGCCCAGGCACTGAGCCCAGGACGTCAAATCACTCTTCACCTCCTCCGGCAGCCCAGAGGACACCAGGTCCGAGATGAGCATCGTCCCGCTGGGCTTCAACACTCGGAATGCTTCCTGGAACACCCGTTCCTTGTCCGGAGAGAGGTTGACGACGCAGTTGGAGATAATCCAGTCCACGCTCTCGTCGTCCACCGGCATATCTTCCATCTCCCCCAGACGGAACTCCGTGATCTGCTGCACCCCGGCCCGCTCAGCATTCTTCGTCGCTCGGTCGATCATCTCGGGAGTCATGTCCAGCCCGATGACCCTGCCATTATCGCCCACCATCCGGGCAGCGAGAATGACCTCCAGGCCGAGCCCCGAACCGAGGTCAAGAACCACCTGTCCCTGCTGGATGTCGACGAAGTCCAGCGGATTCCCGCATCCCAGGGAGCCCACTGCCCATTGATCGGCGCAACACGGCGAATTCGCCTGAGAGACGGCAACAGCCTGCTCCTCGGTACTTGCCCCCGCACAGCAAGCTTCGGGACCGCAGCAAGACGGTACTACTTGTTGCGCTCGCGCTCCGTAGTAGGCCTTCACAGCCTCTTTGATCCCCTCCTCTTGCGACTTATCCACCACACCACCTCCTCATACGTCTGGTATTGTATCGTTGAGTCTCCTGAGCAGCTTACCGAGCTCCCCAAGTTCGTCACGCGTCAAACCACCACAGCAGCCCTCGAAGATCATCTCCAAACCCGGCGTCGCCCGCTGCAGGGCCCTGCCCGCGTCGGTCAGCCGGACGAGAAGGCTCCTCCGGTCCTTGGGGTTCGCCTCGCGAGTGACAAGCCTCTTTTTCTCCAGAGTGTCAACCACTCCTGTAATCGTCGATGGTGAGCAGCAACAGGTCGACGACAGTTCGTTGAATTGCCGTCCGTCCCTCTGCCACAGCAGACCCAGCACCGAGTACTGCGCCGGGGTGAGATCCTCTCCCTTTATCTGCTGTCTCTGAAGGCGCGTCAGCTTCTTCGCCACCAGATCCGCGAGACGGTAGACCTCTGCTGCGGATCCCCTCTGCGAATCTGTCTCTGGCCCGACGCATTCTTGAGCTTTCACCGCTGCCGACCCCTGTTCTACCCTTCGTGTTCAGACCGTGTCCTTCCGTATTATAAGGTTCCTAATTATTTCTATCCTAAGTATACTCCAGCCTCCACACCTCGTCAAGGGCCCACAGGGGCTGGAGGGTATTCAGAAACACGATCCTTAACCCTCGCCGCCCTTTTCATCGCTTTTCCATACTCTTTCTCTCTCCTGAGCCCAAGAGCTGCACACGGCGACACCGTCTCCCCGCCGACCATGCCGCCTCGATTCACCTGTCACGGTCGGCCCCCCTCCGCGGGGAAAGGGTGAGCCCCTTCCCTAACTCACGACGGATTCATCCTGGCCTCAGGAGAAAGCAAAACCCCGCCCCGAGGAGCGACCTACTCAACAAGCGCGGGGTACTGACTACGATGAACTGAAACCGCACACAGCCTCACCAGCTCAGATGGAGCTTTCCCGAAGAGGTATGCTGGCGGTCCAATGCAGCACGGTCACTTATCCGCCACGGGCAAGCTACCCATAGCGAGCGAGGACAAGACAGGCGTTTTGTCCGCCGAAGCCGAAGGAGTTCTTGAGGGCGATGTCCACCTTCACTTCGCGGGCAACGTTCGGCACGCAGTCCAGATCGCACTCCGGGTCTGGAGTATCCCGATTGATGGTCGGATGCACTATACACTCCTGGATGGTCATCACGGTCGC
>CAYGQI010000119.1:2733-5580 GCA_964351925.1 uncultured Anaerolineales bacterium
GAGGATACGAAGCCGTCGCGCTCGGCGTCGAAGGGACGTGACGCCTTCTCCGGCTCGTCGTTGCGTGTGGATACCGCCCGCATCGCGCAGATGCCCGCCAGAGCCAGTTCGCAGACCGTGGACTCCGTACCACCTGCCAGCACCACCTTGGCCAGGCCGTCTCGTATGGCCCGCGCTCCTTCCCCAATAGCCTGGGTCCCTGACGCACACGCTGCGATCACCGTGGAGGTGTATCCCCTTATGCCAAAGGCGACACCCACGTGATGGGCCGCCGCGTTGGGCATCATGTTCGGGACAAAGAGCGGTGGCACTCGCCGCACCCCCTTGTTGAGCAGGAGGAGGTGGGCGTGCTCTCCCTCGACCAGAGCGCCACCTATGCCGGTGCCCAGGACCACACCCACATCTTCGGCTATGCTCTCGTCCACTACGAGGCCTGCCTCTTCCACAGCCATCTTCGAAGCAGCCACCGCGAGTTGGCTGAAGCGGCTCATGCGCTTGGCCTCTTTCGGGTCTACGTACCTCTCCGGATCGAACCCCTTCACCTCGCCCATGATCTGAACTGGATAAGGCGACGGATCGAATTGCGTGATTCGACCGATGCCGGAGCGCCCCTCCAACAACCCCCGCCACGTCTCCTCGACACTGAGGCCCAGCGGAGTGAGAGCCCCCATTCCAGTGACCACCACCCTCTTCCTGTTCACCCTGGTCATGCTCATCTCCTCCTACCCGAGCCACTCAAACGAGCACACACCCGTCATCGACCTCTCCGTCTCTGTGGAAGTGTCAGATGTTCGTCCTATCAGGTTGATACCCCGACCAAGCTCCAGCCAGGATGGCATTCGCCCGGGCTCCGCTAGAAGGCAGGGATCGATGCCACCTACCACTCGATCCGCTACTTGCTCACCAGGAAGATCGGGATGAACATGTCTCGCTCGACGAGATGGCCGTGGTTCCCCAGGCGACCATCCTCGTCCACCTGGTGCATCCCGTGATCCGCGAAGACGATGACCAGCGTGCCCTCTGGCAGTAGTTCGATCATCCGCCCCACGTCACCGTCCTCCTGCTGTATGGCCGCACGTTCCTCGGGAGCGCCTGGGCCATACGTGTGACCCGCATCGTCGACGCCGTGGAAATGCACGAACAGGATATCCCACTCATCGGCGCGCAGGACTTCGAGGGCATTGATCAAGACATTGTCGTCGGTGCTGCCGTTGCCATCGAAATCCGCGGAGAGCTGGGGTTCCGCGCCGCGCAACTCGAAGGCCAGGCTCTCCCCCTCCACAGTCAGAATCCTCAGCCCTGCGGACACGGCGACGTCGAACAGGGTCTCGGTGTCTGTCTTGCGGATACCTCGCTGATCCACCCCGTGCACGTCCGGAGTCGCACCCGTGAGGAATGAAGCTGTGGACACGGACGTTATCGGTGGATAAGTCGTCACCGCGACCAGTGGCCTCCCGAGACCTGCGAGATTGGGGATCAACCCTTCGGCGAGAGCCTCTGTGTAGCGCACGTAGCCAAAACCATCGAGAAAGATGAGTATGACGCGATCAGCCGAAGGCGCCTGCAACGGTTTCCCCATAGCCTCGGAAGGCACTGGAAGACCGAGTGCAACAGCCACTGTCGGCGCGACGTCTGTGATGGACGCCTCGACCGCATCCGCCAACGGTGGGGGCTCGACTTCGACACGCGAAGCCCGCAATCGCTTGTCCCCAACAGCAAGACTCCCGTCACCTAGCCACCATGCCTGATCGGCGACGGAAGCCCAAACGAAACTGGACACGGTACCATCGCTCTCGACGGCGACGTGTAGAGTGTCAACGGCGGAGTATCCTGCGGCCACGAGCACGCGCTCAAGAGGAACCGCCTGTTCTCCCTCCAGTGGCTCCGCGAAATCGCTGAACTGGGCCAGTACCGTGGCATCGACGAGGAGCTCGGTGCCATCTGGCCGCGAAACAGCGACCTGCCAGGATGGTCCGCAGGCGGCGAGGCAGAGTGTCAGAACCAGTACAGGCAGTAGGAGCAGCCTGCTCGTGGCTTCTCCTACTCTCTTCAACAGCCACCTCCCCATCAGTAATGCGGAGGCAAAGACCGCGGTGGAGCGCCGGCCGTGTCGCGCTCTCCCCTTCTTCCGATTCCCGAAGCCGCCGTAACCTTGCCCTCCTACCGTACACCCGCGAGACCGAAGAAAGCCTGCGGGCCCGGGGCCCGCAGGCGGCAGGTGTGCGTATCTCATCATGGCACCTGGATACACGTTCACTACGCTGGCAGTGCGGCCACGTTCTCCACCTTCGTCACTCCAGGCACCTGTTCCTTCAGCGTCTTCTCGACACGCATCTGCACCGTCATCGCAGAGAACGGGCATCCAGCGCAGGCACCCATCAATCTGACTTTGACCACGCCATCTTCACCAACGTCGACCAGTTCGATGTCACCACCGTCCATCTTCAGATACTCCCTGATGCTCTTCAGGGCTTTCTCCACTTCCTCACGCATTTTTCTCAGACCTCTTCCTCTATCAGTCTCGGTACCATCGTCAAATTGACCCAATCATATCATACCACGTATCACCCTTCGTTGCCAGCCGTGCCCCTGAGCTGTCCAGGCCTGAGCTGCACGATGCGACTTCCGCGTGGAGCGACGCTGAATCCCAGGCCTGGCGGCCAACGCAGCCGCTCACTCGAGAACAGCCAGGCTAGACGGATGATCTGCCCCAGCATCGTGCCATTGATGATGCTGGACTCCACAGCCGTAGGTGTCCTCAGGGTGCGATTCCACGAGGTGAAGGCGAAGATGGTGTTCACTACCGCTAACCAGGCAACCATCATCCAGTGCCTTGCACTCGGTTAC
>CAYGQI010000120.1:0-1078 GCA_964351925.1 uncultured Anaerolineales bacterium
TGGGCTGCACCGCCTGCATGTCGGAGCAGTTCCAGGCCCCACTGGATGTCACCTACGACTATCCCGGCTCAACAGAGGATCTATTGCCCGATGCTGCCCTGCCCGGACTGGCCCGCTACGCTCCCCTGCTGCCCCCACTGGTGGAGGAACTCTCCCTCCAGGAAGGAGGCACGCCGCTGATCCCCGCACCGGACCTGGCCTCCTGGGCAGGTTTGGAGGGCGAACTGTACGTCAAAGACGAATCTCGCAACCCCACCTGGTCCCACAAAGACCGGTTCGCCTACCTGACCGTATGCGGGGCTCTGGAAGCAAAGGCCAAGGCTCTCATCGTCAGTTCCACGGGAAATCACGGCGCAGCCACGGCCGCGTATGCGGCGAGGGCGGGTCTCCCCTGCATCGTCCTTTCACCGCCAGAGTGCCCACCCGCCGTCCAGTCGTTCCTCAGAGCTTACGGCGCTGCCCAACTGCTCATCCCCACCAGGGCGGCGCGGATCATCATGGGCGAGGGTGTCCACAGGGGACGCTGGTACCCGGCCAGCACCTTCACGCCCACCCCCACCGGCCCTCCGTACGGTACCGAGGGCTACAAGACCATCGCCTATGAGATCTGGCTCCAGCTCGGCCGCCGCATCCCCACAGCCGTTTTTGTGCCCACAGGCTACGCCGAACTCCTCTACGGAGTATGGAAGGGCTTCCGCGAGCTGCGCGAATTGGGACTGACGGACTCCGCACCGCTCATGGCGGCGTGTGAGCCTGCATCTCTGGCGCCGCTGCGAGAGGCGGTGGCCGCCGGCGTGCCTGCGGTCACAGTGCACACCCAGCCCACTGCGGCCTACGCCATCGCCGTCACAGTAAACGGCTACCGGGGCATAGTGGCCCTGGAGGAATCGGGCGGGTTTGCCGTGGCCGTCACCGATGAAGAGATCGAGGAGGCGCAGACCCGACTCGCTCACGACGGAATCTGGGCGGAGGCCTCTTCGGCCGCCGCGCTGGCTGGTCTGCGCCAGGTGTGTGCCGGGGACTTCGAAAGCAAAGGCCCGGTGGTCTGTATCAACACCTCCAGCGGCTTCAAGGACAT
>CAYGQI010000120.1:1178-5548 GCA_964351925.1 uncultured Anaerolineales bacterium
ACGGCCTCCACCGGCAACCACGGCCAGTCCGTGGCCTACGGGGCACGGCTGTTTGGAGTTCGAGCCATCATCGGCATGCCTGAGGGCGCCAATCCCGGCAAGGTGGCCGCGATCCGCAATCTGGGCGCAGACGTTTTCTTCCACGGCCGCATCTTCGACGAGGCCAAGAATAGAGTAGAGGAACTTGCCCGGGCCGAAGGGTACCGGTACGTCCACCCCGGAGACGAGCCCCACCTCATCGCCGGTGTGGGGACGTACTCCCTCGAGATCCTGGAGGAGTTGCCCGACACAGAGGTGATCATCGTGCCGGTGGGCGGAGGCAGCGGTGCGTCCGGCGCCTGCATCGTCTCCCAGGCCGTCAACCCCAGTATCCAGGTCATCGGCACCCAGGCCGAGAAGGCCCCGGCTGCCTATCTCACCTGGAAGGCCAGAAAGCGGACTGAGGCCTCCATGGAGACCTTCGCCGAGGGCCTGGCCACGGCAGCCCCTTTCATGCTCCCCCAGTCCATCCTCTGGGAGCACCTCAGCGACTTTGTCCTGGTCGGCGAGGAGGAGATGCTGCGCGCGATCGTGCACTTCCTGGAGTGCACGCACAACCTGGCGGAAGGAGCTGCGGCTGCCTCTCTTGCCGCTGCCATCAAGCTTCGGGATCAACTCAAAGGCAAGAAGGTGGTGCTCATTTTGAGCGGGGGCAACGTGTCCCTGACCAATCTGCGCCGGGCCCTGGAACTGGATCGCTAGCACCGCCAATCGCTGGTCGAGAAGCCCTGACGCTGGCCGGCCCTCCGCACCATGTGAGCTGGCAGACCCAAGAACCATCTGGCAGGTCGGGCCGCCTGCGTGCCAGCAGGGCAGTTCTCTGCTTCAGCCAGCAATGTGCGTTCGCAGCGTACACCAAGACAGACAGCTTGCCCAAGGAAGCATGGAGAGGCCGACAAGTGGTATGGGCCATTCCAGGTTGGCGGGCAACAGTGGCGGAAGATGGGGAATCACCGGAGTTATCGATCCAGGGGCCACCACTTTGCGCCTTGCTCATCGACGCGGGGACCTCACGGTCCTGCGGTCTCCGAGAGATGTCACCTGAACTCTGGTCGCCTGTAGACAAACCTCTGAAGCGGCCGTTTCAGACCCTGATCGTCTTCCACTGGCTGGTTCGGAAACGATTGGCGGTGAGAACGCCCTGGATGACGGTTGAGAAGGCCATGGCGTACCAGGCGCCGTTGATGCCCACGCCCAGCATCATGACCAGCGCGTAGGAGAGGGGTAGACGAATCAGCCACTGGGCGAGGATGGTGTAGTACAGCGCCGGACGCGTATCGCCCGCGCCACTGAGCGCCCCCATCATCACGTTGGCCAGGGCCAGGAATGGCTCGACGAGGGCGTTGATGCGAAGATAGGCGACGCCGACTTGGGCCACCAGTGGATCCCCCGCGTCGTTGAAGACGGCGATGATCTGCGGAGCGAAGACGAAGAGTATGACCCCTACGCAGGACATGGCCACCACGCCTATCAAGCCCATCGTCCATCCCCTCCGCTCCGCCTCTGCCGAATTGCCGGCCCCTTGAGCCTGGCCGACAAGCGTGGTGGCCACGATGCCCAAAGCCATGGCCGGCATGTAAGAGAAGGATTCAGACTGAATGCCCACGCTGTAGGCTGCCACGTTGGCCTGCCGCTGAAAACCAGCAACGGCCGAGTTCGTCACCACCCACAGAAAAGCCAAGTTCGCCAGTGTCCTCACCACGTTCTGCTCCGCAACCGGAATACCGATGCGCAACATGCGCCAGATCAGATTCCAGTCAGGCCGAAATGACACCTCCCTCGACAGCTTAACGGCAAACCTGCCGCTGAATAGCACCACAAACCCTACCACTGTCCCCACGAACCGTGAGGCCATCGTGCCCATCGCGGCGCCCGTCACACCCATCTCTGGGAAAGGCCCGAAGCCATAGATGAACATGTAGTTGAAGAACACGTGGATGACATTGATCACCACCATGATCACCAAGGGGGTCCGGGTGTCCCCGGCGCCCTGCAACATGGAGTTGAACATGAAGTTGAAAATCATGAAAATCGACAGGCTGAAGAAGACCTGCATATAGGGGACAGCCAGTGCCCTGATCTCTGGGCCAGCACCGACCGCTTGCAGCATAGGTGGCCCAAGCAAGATGCCGGCCAGGCTGGTGGCCAGTGACGCCAGGAATATGACCACTATGGACTGCGCGGCCACGCGGGTCACCATGTCAGGCCTCCTGGCCCCGGTGAATTGGGCGACCATGGCTCTGTTGCCCACCACCAGCCCGGCAGTCGAGATGAGCGCTACATTGATCAGTTGCAGGCTCATGCCGACCGCCGCCGTGGACTGAGTCCCCAGGCGGCTGACCATCCAGATGTCGATGATGCCCACAGTGGCCTGGAGCAGGTTGGCCAGCACCACGGGATAGGACAGGTTCCCGATCATCCCCAGGAGTGCTCTGTCCAGACTCAGATACTGAACGAGCCTCCCATTCAGAATCCGTTCGTGCAAGATACCACCTCTACTAGTTCAGGTCTTGACGGCCCCTATTTCACGTCCACATCGCCGCGCACCCTAACCACCGGACGTGTATAGTCAAGGCCGCCATGCAGCTGAAGAGGGGGTCCTTCAATACGCAGAGGCACAGACACACAAACCCGTGAACGACCGAGAGACCAACGGGCCTCCCGAACCTCACGGGGGACAGTGCAGGACAGCGGAGATCGGGAACCAGATCCCAACAATCACAGATGAACGGCGAACTCGGCTATGCTGGGCGCAGCCAACCTCTGGTAGTCTGCATACTTCATCTTGATGCTCGTGGTATGGGTGCCAACCTTGAAGACGATCTCTGGAACGCTGGACACCGATTCATCTACGTACACCGGCAAGTCGTAGAGACTGCCGAAGGGTGGCATCGCCCCAACCTCACAATCGGTGAAGGTGCCAGCAAACTGCTCCTCCGTGGCCAGGCGAACCTTCTTGGCTTTGAGCACAGACTTGAGCTTCGGGAAGTCGACCCGGAAGCTCGCTGGCAAGACCAGCATCACCAATTGGCCGTCGGCGTCCACGAGCACTACCTTGGCCAGCTGTCTGCCAGGCGTGTGCTGAGCTGCTGCCACCTCCTGGGCAGTGTAGGCCACTGAGTGAATCATCGTATCGAACGGTACTCCCTCCTCACGGAGGTATCTCTCCAGCCTTTGTCTTGCGGCCATGGTCCACCCCCTCCCTTTGCTCAGAGACGCACTAGGTCATAGTTCCGCTCCTGGACAACGACACTTCCACAAGAAAATCGGCGATATGGTTTGCTGCCTCCTGTTCCCGTCCCCACAAGAAGTGATCAGCGCCGTCCAGCACGATCAACTTCTTAGGGTCCGGAAGCCCATCCACCAGAGGCCTCAACTTTGATAACGGGCAGATGTCATCCCTATCCCCGGCCAGGAACAGCTTGGGCCGGGCGTAGCTCCGCCAGAAGTCTTCATCCAGCGACCCAATGGTCATCGGGCCCAAGGGCAGACAGAGAGCGGCAATGGCGCGGATGCGCGGGTCCGTCTCTACGTAGCGGAGCCCGACTGAGGCACCAAAAGAGTAGCCCATGAGATACAGTCTCTCTCCATCGACCCCCTCCCTGTTCACCAGGTGCTCCACGGCACCTGCCACGTCTGCCACCTCAGCAACGCCATCGCCGCAACTCCCCGCGCTGCCACCCACCCCACGGAAGTTGAAGCGCAGGGCCAGCATACCCCTTCGCGCCAACTCCCGGGCTGTGGCCACGATGACTGGGACGTCCGCACTACCTCCGTGGAGGGAGTGTGGATGACAGACCACGACAGCCGGGCGCGGCGATGCCTCCAGGCCAGGGATGTGAATCACGCCCTCGAGCTGAAGAGAGTCAGCCTCCACGCTGCGAAAGATGATCCGTTCTTCCTGCTTCAATAGGCCTCATCTCTGGCAACAATGTTAGCATAGCAGGTGACAAATGGCCATTGGGTCCATCCTGTGTTAGAATAGTCTTCTGACGGAGGCAAGAGATGAAGATACTCCTGGTCAGTCCGGAGTCGAAGACCTGGAGTTCCCGCAAGCACATCCCTCTGGGTCTGGGCTACCTTGGCGCAGTGCTGGAGCAGGAAGGACACGAAGTCCAGCTCTGGGATGCGGCCGTAGAAACACAGCCCCTGGGCAGCCTGCTCGATGGGGAGCGGTTCGATGTGGTGGGCATCACCAGTGTGACCCCCCTTATCTACGAAGCCTGGGAAGCAGCCCAAGAGGCCAGGAGGCGAGAAGCTGTCACCATTCTGGGAGGCCCACACCCCACTCTCATGCCCGGCGAGTCGCTGGAGCGACCCGAAGTGGACCT
>CAYGQI010000121.1:0-5537 GCA_964351925.1 uncultured Anaerolineales bacterium
CTCGCCCACAAACGTCGTCTGGCAGTGGCTGAGGAACGCTTCCGTCACCACGCTCTCCACTATGTCACGCAGAGTCTCTGTCTCGCCACCGCAGAAGGGACAAGGACTATGTAGGGAGAGCTGACCGCAACTCATGCAACGGTGACCGGGCGCCTCGAAGTCCTCCTTCACCAACAGTCTGAGGATTTGGCCCTTTTGCAGAGCCTGCAGCGTGTCCTCCAGACCGGCGGCCCCAAGGTTCCCCGTGTGTACCTCTGCCCGGAGACTGTCGATTGCCGCCCCCTCGTCAGACTGGATGAGGTCGCGCCCTGCGGACAACGTCTGCTCCAGCACTTCGGCCGCCGAGCTGACCATCTCCATGGCAAAAGTGCCAGAGAGCCTGCCCTTGACGTACGGATGCAAGTACTCAACGAACTCACTCACCAACTCCTCAGTCCCGGCAACAAAGAGCTGATGGAAGGCCTCCTCCTTGAAGAGTGAGAACACTTCGTCGGCCGTCTCCTTCAAGTGGTGCATCACCCGATCATCATGATGGCGCTGGTAGCGCGCCTGAGCCCAGCCCCCTTGATCGTGCCGGCCGGGCACCAAGCCAAGGATTTCCGAGCGCTCCTCCACCCCGCCTGGGTCAAGCAGGAAGACGCGTGCCTTGCCTTTCCCCACCAGCACGGTACAGTAGCGCCGATAGCGATCCAAGAACTCGATCATAGGCCTCATCCGCGTCGTGCGATCCACAACCAACATCGGTCCATACTTGACGGGGAGATGGAAGACCTTCCACAGACCCGCGGTGGAAGCGGCAAACACGGCCAATCCGCCACTGCTCAACACCAACTCCTCCGCAACCAGGCCTTCGATGCGGGCCAGATCTTCGGACACCGACTTGTACTGCGAGCCTGTCCAGTCCTCCCGGTCAGCCAAGGCCCCGTTGATGAGGTTCTTCAGCCTGATGAGAGCGCCTTCCCCAGCAGGTTCGCCTTTCTCCAGCGGATAGTAGCAACTGCAAACGAGGTTTCTTTCATCTCGATACCTGGCCAACTCCCTCAGCTCTTCGAAGTCGAACATGAGTTCTACCTCCCTCTATCTCCGGACAACCGCCAGTTGCTGACCACAGGAAGCACACCTGTCGCCGTCCATGTTGATGATGGTGCGGTAGCCAATTCTGCCGATGGCTACCTTGCCGCAAGAGGGGCAAAGTGTGTTCTCGTACATGTCACCGGGAACGTTCCCCGCGTAGACGTACCTCAACCCGGCCTCGCGCCCGATCTCGACAGCCCTGTGCATGCTATCCACCGAGGTAGGAGGTCTATCCAGTAGCTTGTATTGAGGTGTGAAGCGAGACACGTGCCATGGCATGTCCCGATCCAAGGCAGCGATGAAGGCAGCGAGCTGTCTGAGTTCGTCGTCGCTGTCGTTGAGCCCCGGTATCAGCAGAGTGGTCAACTCGACCCATACTCCTCGCTCATGCATGGCCTGGATGGTTTCCAGCACCGGCTGAAGTCTCGCTCCGCACTGTCGCCGATAGAACCCGTCGTCGAAGCTCTTCAGGTCAACGTTGGCTGCATCCAGGTACCCATCTATCTCCTCCAAAGCTTCCAGTGTCATGTAGCCGTTGGTCACGAAGATATTCTTGAGGCCCTCGTCGTGAGCGAGCTTCGCCGTGTCGTAGGCGTACTCGAAGAAGATCGTCGGCTCAGTGTACGTATAGGAGATGCTGTCGCAAGAATACCTCAGGGCCGCTGCCACGACCTGCGCCGGCGGGAACTCCTCCCCTCTGAGCTGCGCATCCTCCCTCGGAGCCTGAGAGATATCGGAGTTCTGACAGAATCGACAGCGGAAGTTGCAGCCCACAGTGGCGATGGAGAAGCTTTGTGTGCCTGGCAGGAAGTTGTAGATGGGCTTCTTCTCTATTGGGTCCACGTGGGCCGCGATAGCATCCGCATACACCAAGGTGTAGATCACGCCTTCGTCGTTCTCCCGAACTCCGCATAGTCCCCTCCGGCCCGACTTGATAGTGCAGCGATGAGCACACAACGCACAACGGGCCAGACTCCCTTCCAGCCGCTCATACAGCATGGCCTCTCTGCGCATGGTCACTCCCCTCTCATGTCTTCCACAAGGTGTCGAAGGTCGTAGGCGTTCTCCACGGCGTAGGCCAAGGCATCGTTGTTGAAGTAGACGAACACGTCATGTCCAAGGTTCACAAAGTCCTGGAGCCGACCTGCCAGATCCCGGAGCTGAGGGCCGGTGTAGCACCCTCCATACCTGACGCCTACTCCGTGCATCCTCGTGTACACGACGAGCCCCGTGGCCAGTAACGGACAGGCAAGGCCTGGAAGACTGCTGTAGCAGAAACCCACGTTCTTCTCTCTCAACAGTCCGAAGACCCGATCGCAATACCAACTCTGGTCGCGGAACTCGAACACCTGCACGAGATCCTCTGGCAGAAGGTGCAGGAAATCGCAAAGCCTGGTCGCGTCGCATTTCCAGTTCGGCGGTAGCTGGTACAGGATCGGGCCCAGCTTGTCCCCCAGTAACCTGGCCCGCTCGAGGAACCTGTCCAGGAGTTCTGCGGAGTCGCGCAGCTTCTTGAGGTGGGTGATCGCGCGAGGAGCCTTCAGCGCGTACGCAAACCCAGGCGGGCTCTGGTCCCTCCACCGACCGAAGGTCTTCGCTGCTGGCAGCCGATAGAAGGTGTAGTTGATCTCAACGGTGGGAAAATGCCTGGAGTAGTGTGTGAACCATTCGCGCTGAGGTAGGTCAGCAGGATAGAAAAGCCCACGCCAGTGGTTGTAGCTCCAACCGGAGGTGCCAGCGAAGAACCTACCTCTGTTCACTCCGTGGACCTATGCTCGTACAGCCGACGACCTACAGGTCTATCTCAGGCTCAGCCACGCGGCAGGAAACCGACTGGGTTTCGCTTTACGCCACCCTGTCGGATCTCGAAGTGCAGATGGGGGCCTGTGGACCGGCCGGTGCTGCCCATCAAACCTATCAAGGCGCCCCGCTGGACACCCTGACCAGCAATGACTCGGATCTCACTCAGGTGAGCGTACAGTGTCTCGAACCCGTTGCCGTGATTGACGACGATATAGTTGCCATACCCCCCCATCCAGCCAGTGGCCGCTACGTAACCAGCGTCCGCAGCATAGATGGGCGTCCCCGTCGCCCCACCGATGTCGACGGCCGGGTGCCCCAGCCAGAAACTCTGAGTCAGATACCCACTGGTAGGCCACATGAAGCTGCCTGTGCCCTGGGGGGCGTTGGCCGGCGGAGGAGCAGTGGCACTCACATACCTGGGGACAACCGGCCGGGTGCCCCCTGGTACGACCAACCTCTGGCCCGCCTGCAACTGGTACGGCTCAGTCAGATCGTTGAGTTCGCACTCGATGATGACGGAGGGATCCACACTATATCGTTTAGCTATGCTATCGAGGGTGTCGCCCGCCTTGACCTCGTGATAGGCGCCATCCAGGGGCAGAATGAAGAGTTCCTGGCCCACCACTATGTAGTCCGGCCACGTCTCCAGCTCGGGGTTCGACCACAAGACGGTCTCTGGTCGAAGGCCGAAGCTCGCAGCGATCTTGGAGACGTTGTCTCCCGCCTGAACGACGTAGACCAAAACTCCCTGCCGCCCCCTCTCCGGGATGATGGTTATCGGTGCCGCGCCGCTGGTGAGGTAGTCCGGGTTCTCCTGCCTGCCGGTGCCCCAAGAAACGAACGCCACCTGTTCGCGCGGCACCACACCCAACTGGAAAGCCTCGCCCTTCCTGAGACCCTCGATCCCCAAACCGCCGCTGGAGAGCACAACCGCGACGGACAGGATGATGGCCAGATGAGAAGCGTAGCGCGTTGGGGCCAGATCGTCGCTCTTCAGCCAGCGGACCAGAGCGTTGAGGAGGTGCGGGATTCTACGTTGGGACGATAGCTCTAGCATTTGGTCACTGTATACGACTCGCTTGTCGTCACAGGAGTTCCTTGTTGAGTTGCTCCAAGAATTCCTTGTTGTTCTTCGTCTTGGCCATGTAGCCCAGGAAGGGCCCTATGGCGTCGGTCCCTCCCCCCATCTGATCTATCATTTTCCGAATGGTCCACACCTTGCTAAGGACTTCTTCGTCGAGAAGCAGTTCCTCACGACGCGTACCAGAACGCTCGATGTCGAAAGCTGGGAAGATTCGCCGTTCCGCCAACCGCCGATTGAGGTGCAATTCCATGTTGCCGGTGCCCTTGAACTCCTCGTAGATCATGTCGTCCATGCGACTGCCGGTATCTATCATACACGTGGCGATGATGGTGAGACTGCCCCCCTCCTCAATGTTGCGGGCCGCGCCAAAGAAGCCCTTGGGAGGATAGAGGGCTGCTGGATCCAGGCCTCCAGACAAGGTGCGCCCACTGGGAGGCACCGTAAGGTTGTAGGCCCTGGAGAGGCGGGTAAGACTGTCCAGAAGAATCGCGACGTCACGACCGCCTTCCACCAAGCGCTTGGCTCGGGCCAGGCACATCTCCGCCACCCTGGTGTGGTTCTGGACCGGATCGTCGAAGGTGGAACTGTAGACCTCGGCCTCCACCGAGCGGTCCATGTCCGTCACTTCCTCCGGCCTCTCCCCTACCAGGCAGACCATGAGATGGATGTCGCGGTAGTTGGCTGTGATGCCATTGGCGATCTGCTTCAAGACGGTGGTCTTCCCCGCCTTCGGAGGCGAGACAATTAGGCCCCGCTGTCCGCGTCCGATGGGAGCCAGGAGGTTCATCAACCGGGTGGTGAGTAGGCTCGGTGACGTCTCCAGATCGATAAGCTCGGTGGGGAAAATGGGGGTCATGCTCTCGAAGGTTGGTCGTCGCTTGGCAGCCTCGGGATCTAGCCCATTAACCGCCTCCACTCTGAGAAGCCCGAAGTACTTCTCCGAGTTCTTGGGCGGCCTCACCTGGCCTATGACCGTGTCACCAGTCCGCAACCCGAATCGTCGAATCTGAGACTGCGACACATAGACGTCGTCAGACCCAGGCAGCAAGTGATCCGAGCGCAGAAAGCCTATCCCTTCCTGCACAATCTCCAAGACACCGCCGCCAAAGATGTGGCCCTGCTCCTCGGCTTTCGCCCTCAAGAGCCGGAATATGAGATCCTGCTTCTTGAGGCGACTGATGCCAGAGAGGCCCTGCCCAGTGGCCATGTCCCTCAGCTCATCAAGGGTCATCATCTCCAACTCGGCGATGTTGAGCTTGCCGGGTTGTCTGGGCTCTGCTTCATCAGTGTTCTGACTGGACTCATCAACGGCATTCATAAGGTTCCCTCTTTCGTTGGTTGCAAGCGATTGTCAAGATCCGATCTCAGATCAAGACAAAGAGCTGAGAAGAACTACCGGCACATGGTCCCCTAGGCACGGTCAAGGAGTCGCGCTCTCACAGACTCCTTTTCGGCAAGGGGTACAGCACAGGAGGGTTCTTTCATGGCGAATACGGGGTGGAAATCGATTCCAATGCGGTGAGCCACATATAGTATAGCATATTTTACCACTTTCGTCAAGTCAACCCTCGGCGGC
>CAYGQI010000122.1:0-5532 GCA_964351925.1 uncultured Anaerolineales bacterium
AACCATATATTGCCTACACCGTGCCTAACATTTATCTGATATGTCGTATACATCCCAGGATCTGCTGGTTTCAATATCAATAGTTGTCCACATCCATAGACTGGATCTGGGTGTATCCATATCAAATCCTCATCTATATGCATCTCAGAGTCTACATACATTACAGGCACATATATTTCGTGGTAGGTATTGACAGGAAATAGTGAATTGCCTAACATAAATATAGGCTCTGAGCAAGCAAAGAAAAGTTCCTCAAGTCCTATTATGCTAGTACCACCACTATTAGCATCTGAATGCGTATGCGGTGGCACTGTACCGCCTAACGTACCCCACATTATTTTCCATTGATGTATATATGGATTAGTTATTGTAGTCTGACCGAAGTATTGCTCAACGATTGCTAATGGTATAGTCCCAGACATTCCCATAGGTACAGTTGGTGTTATGGGTGTTGGTACTATAGTGCCTACCATAGCTCCTAATGTTCCAGTAGATGTATTAAGATATACTAATGTATATCTGTGTCCAGCTACTAACGGGACATGAGCAGCTAAATTGATGATATTCCCATAAAATGGTCTTACTTCCAATCCATATGGATATAGCATAAATTGTGCATACACAGTCAAAGATGCTGGTACAGTAGCTACTACCTTACCATTGACCATATTTGACATATCTATCGGAGCAGGGTCGCTACCAGTAGATATGTGAGTTTCTCCATGTGGAGGACTTACATATTGGTCTATAATAATCTGGGTTATCTGGTCAAGGTAAGCACCCCAATCAACTCTTAAGACTTGCTCATACTTATCTGTATAATGCCACTTCCCAACTATTATCGGAGTACCATCTGCGAAGCCAAGGCACGTTACATTTCGCACTATAGTCAATTTAGACTGAGCATCGTCAAATCTAACCCATGACCATCCAGGTTTGTCAACCAAGTCTACAGAGCCATTACCATCGCCAATCTTACCCTTACGGATACCTGTACGTGGCTGTAAACTGTCTATAAGACTTCCAAATGCTGCAAGTGCTTCTTCTCTAGTAGCCATTAAGCACTCCCTGAGCTATCACGGTCAATAGCCATAACCACACTAACAGCATAGGCAGATATTAAATTGCCAGTTTTATTAAGCCATGCTGCAAGGCCATATTTCCAGTAATATATTACTCCTGTAGCAGGAGGAGCACCTGTAGGGAATCCACCTACCAATGCAGAACGTAGTACATCCCCATTCCATAAAATAAAGTTGTCTATAGCCTCTAAACCACCTCCCATTACAGGTATTGGGGATATATTCCACGTTACTGCATCGTCACCAGTCCACCTGCAAGCAACCAAGGCAGGGAATATGGCCTGTGCAAACATCCTATTGTGCATCAATCCATCACGTATCTTGTTGAATCCTGCACGATTTACTCCAGGAATATCAGCAAATGCTGCACCGCCATTTATGGACCTTCTAGCTGTATTAAAGCATCCAGCACTTTCCCCCGCTGTCCAGTATACCCACAAGTCCATGTTAGCAGCCGTATCGTATGGGATAGCTACGGATGTATATGGGCCACCATTCCAAAAGTCCATTGGCCCATCTATAGTCGCCCAAATCGGTATGGCAGCAGCTCCGTTATTTGTCCTCCACAGACGGAATTCTGCCCAAGCTGCATTGTTCCATGTCCGTGCAGAAGTCGCATAAATCTGTTGGTATCCATGATGTTGTGCAAATGCTACATCGCCCCATCCTGTCATAGTATCAACACCCGGAGCACCCATACCATCTGCACAAAGTACTGTCCCACTTACAATCGCTGCATCTTGGCAAACAAAAACACAAGTACGCTCCCACCATCCTGCAATCATATCTGGCAGGTTGCAAATTACTGCATACCTTCCATCATTTTCAATGGATAGATTCATTCGTCCTTTGGATAGCCAGTCAGCACCATGTCCAGCTCCAACATATCCCATATATGCCAATAGTTGAGCATAGGTAATCTGGCATACCCAAGTCCCAGATGGAAAACTTTCATGCTTCCAGATACCAGTACGAGTAACAGCCCATAATGTACGCTCTGTACCAGTCCACCAATGGTATGGATCGCGCTTTATATCATAAGTATATCTATCACCAGCAGTTGTTAATCCAGCATTAACTCCATACCAATATGGGGTAGTAACCTCTATATTATCACATGCGTATACACCTACATCGGTAGCAATTATGCGTCTACCGCTATCTTCACCAGTTGGTGGATCCCAAGGCTTACCATCATGTGGATCAGGCTGCCTTGGCTTGTCTGGCAGATCAGTCGGGACAACTACAGTGACTCCAGGTACACCGTCATCTTCTTCTATTTCAGTCTGTATAGATGTGAATATACATCCAGCTTCAACATTGAAGTCATTAGATACTGCACGGATTATAAGTCTCCCATCTATAGGTCCGCGCTCTGCATCTATATCTGCATAAGTCGCAGCCTGTGGGACTATATCAAGATGCCTCCAGTTACCAGCAAGCTGCATCCCAACTTCCCACTCATAATTCTGGTACTCTAGGAACCTACCAGATAATATATTTAACTCTGCCTGAGTATTAACTGCCAGGTAATTACTAGGTTGCAAAGTACCACGGTATTTATCAAATACTCCAGGAGCACGGCTTAGGACTGCACCAATAGCTCCACCAATATATGTAACTCCACCACACTCTGCTGCCTTACACCTAGATGCCTCATAATGTTTTATGTTAAGGCTATCCAGCCAATCCCCATCATCCAATACCCACTCTGTATCTACAGATCCATATGGCTGCATCTGCACATCTACTTCGCTAAAGAACCTTCCATACTTGTCGCACAATAGTCTAGCAAATATTCTATCCCAATAGAAGTTATTGATAGTAGAGTATATATCACCAGCAGTAAAGTCCATAGCATACAATGTATGGGTATCACCAGTCTGGTATACATCTGCAACCAATGACATAGTCGTATGCCAAGCTATGTACATATGTGCCGCCCTATCTACTGTTAGGTTTGGCACATCTATCCAGTCTAGTGAATCTATTTTATCTTGTACGACTATAGGCACATTCTCATATCTGGATGATTCCTCACCAGTTGACAATACCTCAAAGGTTACATCACTTGTTTCAGGATCTACAGTGATAGATCCATCCGCTACCCTTCCTACTAGAAGTATATTTTCCCTGTCATATATAGGCCCAAGGCTTACATTCCTCATACCTGTAGGAGCTAGGTATGGACTGTCAGCCATATACCAATCATCTGTAAAGAGTATAACCAATGCTCCAGGAAGCACAGCATATTTATCTGCTTCTTCATGGGATATAGTTACAGATGTACGCCAGTATCCTTGACTAAAAGAGCCAGCTACAGACTCATTAAGAGTAAAGTTTACTATTGGCTCTGCATTTTCAGGATCCCCTGGCTGCTTTTGCCCTGGTCTGCGTAGGGTAAATACATACCTAACCCCACGACGGTATGGAAGTGTTAAGGCATTACCATTTCCGTCGTTTACTTCTAGTACGACTCTAAATCCTTTTAGTCCAGATATTCCTTTAGTAGCCTGCCAGCCTGGTACTTGAGCAGCACTAGTCCAAGTGTTTCCAGCAAAGTCCTGCTGCCCCCAACTAGCCCAAGTAGCCATAGCTGCGCCCTGTGCAGTAGGGTAGCTATTGCTCCAGTCAAAATAAAACTGGCTATTTACATTTGGCGTGTCTATAAACTTAACTGCATGTGGCCCCATAATTGGGACTGGTGGGAGCATTGCTAGACGTCTAGCAGGATCATTGGCTCCAATGTTAATCCACCTCAAGTCCCAATCTTTATACCACAAAACTACTCCAGCGACTAGTTCTACTCTACTAAATCGTTGCCATAGTCTAAACTCATCCAATACAACTACATAGTCTCCCTTTTTAACTCTCCCTCTAAACTCAGAAGCAGGAGCTATAGTCAGTGTATTTGTAGCACCATTCACAACCTGGTCTGTCCTAAGTCTAACTATACCTCTATCCCACTCACCATAGGCAGTAGAGCTAATTAGGACGGTCATACCATCTAATAGGTTAGCATTACCAGATGGTGTATCAACACTCAGGTTATACACAGGGTCTGTAAGAGGGTCTGCGTGTACTCTACAGGACCATACATAATCTATCCACCGTCTAGCAGACATATATTCAGCCTCTGTAAATCTCTCAGGCTGTTGGATTATCATATATATGTCTGAAGACTGTGGATGTTGCCTCAGTAGATCAAGCTCACCAGCAGGTATCATTGTTCCACCAGATGCCCAAATTGAATCGTAACGTCTGCCCAAACTGCTCTAGACTGTGGTATCAAATCCTTACCATTCCCATCAGTCGGCCTATACATAATAGCCTTAAAGTTAGCTAGTGTACGCTTGACGCCATAGTCCTTATAGGTACGGATATAAACTACTCCAGAACCATCTGTAGGATTGGTCATGAGTCTCATCAACTCATCTAACTGTGGCTGGGACATATACTCAAACGTCCAAGTATCAGTAGGGAATCCATATCCCTTAGCGAATGCATTACCGGCCTTCCTAACGATTGAATATGGTTGGAAGTGGTTCTCAGGTAATCCTAGACCTAGCCAAGGAAGCAGAACCATCCCTGCTAATGTAGAACCTATTTTGTAGTCTGGACATTCTTTCCTCACAACTACCTCCTAGAAGTAAACTGCTGATTGCGTGATAGTAATGCATCTGCAAACTGCTTTAGTATGCCATACATAGCTGGAGCTAATTGGGACTCCATATCCTTAGATACACCATTTACACTAATACCACCTCTAAGGTTTATGTTATGGTTTATAGTAGACATACTAGCTAATGGGATAGCAGCAAATGCTTCTGGAGTTTCATCACCGACTGTTATGTCCCTTGGACTGGTAGCTATACCAAATCCACCAGATGCAAATGATGTAGGCCATGGATTAGATGGCGGTTGAGTAGTACCTGGATTAACATCGTAACTAGGCGGCATAACAAATCGTGCTATATTAGCCATTGCAGTTTGTGCTTGTGCTTCCCTTTGCTTCCAGTAAGCAGCCCAAAATTCTAGATCGGTTGTTATATATGCACCATGCTCTGTAAGAAGAGCGGCAATTGACGCCTGGTCTAGCAATTCAAGTCCAGCCAGGTGTGCAGCAAGCATAATTCTCTCAGCCCTATTCTTTTCATCCAAATCTTCAAGGTCACGCTTCCTAGCTAATGCCTTGTCTTCTGCTTCTCTCTTCTGGGACAGTATTAGATTCTCGTAATCCTCATCCCTTGCATCCTGAGCATCCTGCAACTGTTGCTTTAAATCGTCTTCAAGTTCTTGGCGTCTAGTATCCCTATCCTTTTTCTGTTCTTCTTGCTGCTTCTTCCTATCTCTGTCTATTGCCTCCAAGTCACGCTTTAGGTCAAGCTTCTTATCCTCAATACTTCTATCCCTATCCAAAGCAGCATCCCGTATCTTACGGTTTCTTTCA
>CAYGQI010000123.1:0-5528 GCA_964351925.1 uncultured Anaerolineales bacterium
CGTGGAGCAGCATGTTGGAGTAGGAGACGTTGGCCATGGGGCAGTAGCACTCGCCAGCCGCGATACTACGCCTTGCTGCCTCGGCTGCCTCACCCACCCAGATGGGTGCGAGATCGTAGTTCGTCTCGCGGAGATTGCCCAGAGGCTCGGCTCGCGTGCAGCAGGCCCACACGTCACCGTCAGGGGCGATGTGCGCCGAGGAGAACCCAGCGTAGCAGGGGATAACCTGCCTTCGCTCTGCCAGGATCCTCTTGGCCAGTTGGTAGTAGTGTGCCCTGAACCCCTGGGTGATCCGAGCCAGGCCGACGAAGTCCCCTTTCCTGGCCTGAGCGGCGAGGAAGTCGGCGACTGGAGCGTACTCCTCCGGTGAGGGGGTGATGTCCGCGCCTGTCGTCCCCAGTTCCACCCGTTCCTCTGCCACCTCGCTGATATAGGAATCCGGCTCGAGCTTCGAGAGTTCTTCGTAGATGTCAGGTATCCGCCCCACGTTGAACCGGGAAACGACGGTGTGGATGCCCAGCGTGAGGTTGGGTAACTCCAGCGCCCTGAGCTGGCGATACGTCTCCAGAGCCTTCTCGTAGTTGCCCTTGACGCCTCTGATGGCGTCGTGCTCCTCGCCCACGCCATCAAGAGACACGTTGATGCCCACCTGGACCCCGCTAGCCAGTGTGGCGATCTGCTCTACCCTCTGAGGGACGATGTTGGCTAATAGGGCGTTGGTGGGGATAGTGATGATAGCCGGTTTGCACAGACGTACGGCGGCCGCGACGATGTCGGCGATGTCGTCGCGGAGAAAAGGCTCGCCACCGCTGAAGGTCAGGTAGTACGGTCTCGTGCCGATCTTGGAGAAGACCTGCTCCCATTCGTCCGTGGTGAGCTCGTTCGCGGTGCGTTTCCAGACGTTGCAGGTCTTGCAGCGCGAGTTACACCTGTAGGTGACGCTGATCACCAGGTTGAAGGGGAAGGGCTTCGGCCTGCCCTGTCTCCGAAAGGCTACGTATGCCGGCAGTCGGGGGAGAAGGCGCAGCAACTCAGCTCACCTCCCGCCGATACCATTGAATGAACTCCTGCATGCCTTCCTCGACGCTGATAGTGGGGGCATAGCCCAGCAGGCGACGCGCCTTGGAGATGTCGGCGCACGTCAGAGGAGGCTCGCTCGCTGGAAGAGGGGGAGAGATGATCTTCGCCTCCCGCCCCACCAGGCGTTCGATGATCCTGACGAAATCCCTCATCATCACCGGCTTGGAGTGGCCCAGGTTGATGATCTCGAGATCAAAGTCCGCATCGGCCGCGGCCAGGACCCCGTCGACGATATCCGTGATGTAGGTGAAATCACGCTGAGGGCGTCCCTCGTCGTACAGGCCGATCTCCTGGCCCAGGGATATGGCTCTGGTGAAGAGATAGGGGGTCATGTCGGGCCTGCCCCGTGGGCCATAGACGGTGAAAAACCGCAGGGCGGTGCACCGCAGGCCATGAAGGTTGTGGAAAACGTGAGCCAACAACTCACATGCCCTCTTGGTGGCTGGATAGGGGGCCAGAGGCTCCATGGCCGGATTGTCTTCTCGAAAGGGTATCTCCTTGCTGGCCCCGTACACGGAGGAAGTGGAAGCAAGGATGAAGTTGCTGATGCGGTGTCGAGAGGCCAGCTCCAGGAGGTTGAGCGTCCCTCGCACATTGACCTCCTCGTACAGGAGAGGGAACTGTACGGAGTTGCGCACACCGGCCATCGCTGCCAGGTGAATCACCTTCTGCGGTTCTTCCTTCGCAAACAGCTGCGTCAGGGCTTCGTAGTCGCGTACGTCGGTTTCGTAGAGTCGGAACAAGGGTGAGGTTAGGGCAGTCTCCAGATTCCTGCGCTTCCGCTGCGGGCTGTAGTAGTCATTGAAGTTGTCCACGCAGACTACTTCGTCTCCACGAGCTAGGAGTGCATCGATGGTGTGGCTGCCAATGAACCCGGCACCACCCGTGACCAAGATCTTCATCGGTGTTCTACCTCTTGCTGGAGAGCACGTACCGATGGTGCGCCCACACGGCCTTCACCCACCAAGGCAGACGCAGCCTCTCCAGGAACGAGTATTTGTCTACCAGTTCCCTGAACTCCGGTCTTCTGCCCAGGTAGTAATCCATGGTACTCCACTGCCAGCCCTCCCCGCTGAACCGCCCCTCCAGCATCTCCGAGCGGATGCCGAGGCGGCGCAACAGCTCGGCCGCCGGCATGACTGTGTCCGGCCAGGGAGGGACGTCAAGGACACCTTCCTCCTCCACGGCCAGTCCTTCCTGGTGAAGAGTGCGCTTGACCAACTTCATGTTCACCCAGCGCTCGTCCACGCTGTGAAAGAACTCCCTGTCGACGAGCAGCTTGCGCATCCAGTAGCCGATCTGCAAGCGGTTGGGCATAGCCACGAAAACCAGATGCCTGGACACCCGCGCCAGTTCGCCCAACAGCCCAGCGGCATGGGGCAGGTACCATAGCCCGGCCCACTCCCACGCCAGGTCGAACGAGTCATCGTCGAAGGGCAGCTGCGTGAGATCCTCTTGGAGCAAGAATTGGCAGGGCAGATCGAGCTCCCCCCAGATGCGCTGGATGCCCTCCAGGCGTTCTTGGTTGACATCGACCAAAGTGACGTCGCAGCCTTGCTGGGCCAAATGTACGCTGTTTATCCCGGACACGCCGGCCATTCCAAACAGCGGTGCTTCCAGGACCGTGCGGACCTCGTATCTGCCCAGCAGGCGGTCAAGATAGTCGTTGAGAACCAGACGCTCGTAGACGAGCCCCAGGCCTTCGTTGTAGTCAGTGAGGTACTTCCGCCAGCCGGTTTCGCCCATCAAAGGTTCAGAGATGTGCTCCCTGGCGCCCACAGTGTGAGTGGGCGAGCGCGCCCCGTGTGGACGCCAGGACATCACCACTGAAAATCTTGTTGATACACAGGCATTATACCATGCGGCAAGAAGGCCCGGCAACTGCTGCCCTATATAGTGCGCAGGGGTGCCGAGATGTCACCCGACGCAAGTGCCAGCTTCGCAGGCAGGGTTCAGCCGTGGCCCGGCACCAAGGTATAGACCCCGCAGTTGACACCAGCCCGTCGCCTTGGTGTATGGTTGCCGTCTCGGAGATGCGTGGCCTTGACACCCCAAGGGAATCATGGTATTCTTGTCCAGCCCTGACGCGGGTGGGAAGGGGATAGACGAGGTGACTTCGTGGATGGGCGGGCGGCTCGTTGCGCTTGCGACCCTGGCAGTTGTGGTCTCCGCTTGCAGCGTGATAGCCAGCGGCTCTTCGGTTGACGACATCGTGCTCACGACTGCGATGGACGCTGACTACTGCCCCATTGACGAGATCAGCACCTTCTCCCCGAATGGACCCTTCAACTGTTCGGTCGAGGTGTCCAATCTCCGAACCGGGTCCACACTTACCAGCCGGTGGTACTACGGGGAGCAATTCATCGAAGAGATCACCTACCAGATCCAGGCGGGTGGGCATGGTTGCGTGGGCTTTGAGTTGACCAGCCCGAATCCCTGGCCGCGTGGGGGCTACCGGGTCGAAGTCTATCTAGATGGGCAGCTCGAGCGGATGGCGACGTTTGCCGTCACTTGAGTTTCCTCGAGGGTCGTCAAGAGCGAGGGTGTGGGAGGAGAAGCATGGATTTCACCTTTGAGAAGAAGCACGAACTTCTTCGCCATGTAGTGCGCCAGTTCGCTCAACAGGAGATCGCGCCCAGGACTGCGGAGATAGAAGAAACGCATGCAATTCCGCGCGATCTGCGCCAGCACATGGCCGAACTGGGGTTCTTCGGCGTTCCTTTTCCCACCAAGTACGGAGGTGCCGGCGCGGGAGAGACCGGCTACTGTATCCTCATGGAGGAGTTGATGCAGGGCAACCCCTCGGTCGCTGTGTTCGTAGGAGCCCACATCAGCATCGGCGCCACTGCGATATACATGGACGGAAGCGAGCGCTTGAAAGAGAAGTACCTTCCTCCCCTCTGCAAGGGGGAGAAGATCGCCGCGTTTGCCTTGACTGAACCAAACGCCGGATCGGACGCGGCCTCGATCTCTCTCTCCGCCGTCCGAGAGGGCGACAGCTACATACTGGACGGCTCCAAGATCTGGATTACCAATGGAGTCGACGCTGAGATCTTCAGCGTCTTCTCCGTGACCGACAAGGCCATGGGCTATCGGGGCGGCCACACCGCCTTCGTTGTGGAGAAGGGGTTCCCCGGCTTCTCCCTGGGCACCATCGACGAGAAGATGGGCATAGTCGGTTCGTCCACCGCGGAGCTGGTTTTCGACGGCTGCCGTGTCCCGGCCGAGAACGTGATAGGTCAAGTGGGTATGGGTTTTCTCACCGCCATGCGCACCCTCGATCACGGGCGGCACGGGTTGGGTGCCGGTTGCCTGGGGGGAGCGCAGGCGGTCCTTCGGACGTGCCTGGAGTATGCCAAGTATCGCGAACAGTTCGGGGTCCCCATCGCACAGAAGCAAGCCATCCAGTTCATGATTGCGGATATCATCACTGAGATCGAGGCCCTGCGGTCGCTGGTGTACCGTGTGGCATGGCTTGCCGATTCCGGGCGCCCCTACAGACAGCTGGGAGGTATCTGCAAGCTCTTCGGGTCTGAGGTCCTGGCGCGCGCAGTGGACAAGGGCGTTCAGATCCACGGTGCTCTAGGCTACATGAGGGACTACCCTGTGGAGCGGATGTATCGTGATGCTCGGATCACCGAGATCTTCGAAGGCGCCAACGAGATACAGCGCGTGGTGATAGCGATGGAGGCCTTCCGCAAACTGGGAGTACGCATAGAGCCGTAGGAGGAATCGCAGGGATGAAGGTGATCGTACTCATCAAGCAAGTCTACGATCGCGAGACGGTGCGCGTGAGCCGCTCGCTGGGGGTTCTGGACACCCGGGAGGCGGAGTTGATGATGAACCCGGGAGACCGCTACGCCTTGGAAGAGGCCTTGAAGCTCAGGGACGAGGAGGGCGCCCACGTGGTGGCCATCAGCATGGGACCCAGCGAAGCCGGAGACATCCTGAGGGAGGCCCTGGCCACCGGGGTGGACGAAGCAGTGCTGCTCGTGGATGAGGCTTTCTCCGGTGTGGATGCGTCTGCCGCAGCGATGGTCGTGGGTGAGGCGATCAAGAGGATAGGCGACTACGATGTGATCCTGACCGGCTACAAGGCTGCGGGGGAGGGAACTGGCGAGTTCGGGCCGCGGTTGGCACGGTATCTGGGTCTACCGCAGGTCCTTGGGGCGACTCAGCTCTCGGTGAACGATAACAGGCTGACTGCCAGGCGCAGCCTGTCGTCCGGCTACGCCGTGGTGGAGGCTAAACTCCCTACTGTGGTATCTGTAGATGAGGGAGCGAATCGGCCGCGCCACCCCAGTCTCCCCGGTTCCATTGCTGCCTACGACGAGCAGTCCGTGGTAGTCTGGGGAGCCGAGGACCTGGGCCTCACCCCTGACGATGTGACCGAGGCCGTGCGGACAGAGGTGAAAGCTACCGCCGCCAGTCCGGAGCGAGAACGAGGC
>CAYGQI010000124.1:0-5505 GCA_964351925.1 uncultured Anaerolineales bacterium
AAGGGCTACCCGATCTTCAACCCCCCTTCGCAACTGAGAAGGTTCGTGACCTACTACGAGGATCCACGACGGGCAGCCGCCACACCATGCCTGGGCACTCTCTCCAGGTTGCACATCGATCCAGTCGGCCAAATGAGGCTGTGCTACGGATATCCTCCCATCGGTAGCATTCTGCACGAAGACCCGCGTCAAGCGTGGAGGGGTGAGCAGGCTGGGCAGATACGTCGAGCCAGCAGAGAGTGCGCCCGCCCGTGTCGTATGCTAAACTGCAACCTGTGAGTTTGCTGCAATAAGGTCGGCTGGTTCGGGAGTTCCTGGTGATCGGAGAACCGTCCTTCTCGATAGTAGTTCCCACATACAACCGCGAGGAGAGGCTCGCCTCCTGCCTGAAGTCGCTGGCCCATCTCCGCTATCCCCGTCCGCGCTTCGAGGTGATCGTGGTCAACGATGGCGGTACGCCGCCCGACACAATAGCCGGCTCCCTTGGGAGAGACCTAGATGTGAAGCTGATCCACCAGAAACACGCAGGCTCCGCTGCTGCCCGCAACACCGGCGCCGCCCTCGCCAGGGGCCAGTTCCTGGCCTTCACCGACGACGACTGTGCACCAGATCCCCGTTGGCTAGCGGCCCTGGCTCAGACTCTCTCTACCTGGCCTGATCACCTCATCGGTGGGCGGACGCTGAACGCTTTGCCTCAGAACGTCTTCTCAACCGCGAGTCAGTTGCTGGCCACCTATCTATACAGTTACTACAACGCGGACCCCGCGAACGCGCGCTTCTTCACCTCCAACAACATGGCGCTGTGTGCGGACCGCTTTCGTACCATTAGCGGGTTCGACGCCACCTATACTCGCACCGCCGCAGAAGACCGCGATCTGTGCGACCGCTGGCGGTACCATGGGTACCAGATGACCTACGCGCCGGAGGCAGTGGTGCGTCACGCCCATGACTTGACCTTCCGCACGTTTTGGCGACAGCACTTCAGCTACGGCCGCGGAGCCCATCAATTTCATCAGGCGCGTTCCCTGCGCGATCAGAAACCGATCAAGATCGAGCCGCCGTCTTTCTACACGAACATGCTGCGGTACGCCTTTGTGCACCCGGAAAGCCATCGGCCGGTGCCCCTGGCCGCCTTGCTGATCCTATCGCAAGCAGCGAATGCCGCCGGGTTCTTCTGCGAGAAGCTAAACCGATCCAGATATCAGCACGGGGGAACGTAGCGCTGCTACCATGCCAGTTGATGCTCCCCGTCCTTCAGCGTCTAGCGCGAAGGAGCCAAGCAATGTACCCTTTCCACACCCGCGGGCTCACCAGAACCGGCCGAGCGCACAGTGGTCGAGATTGGACTCTCTCAGTTCGCTTCGTCGTCGCACAGCGTAGGCTGCGAGCTTGTCTGACTTGGAGGGAAAGGTGACGTGAACCTGTCCGTCGTCATCCCGGTCCACAATGGCGGTGAGAATCTGCGCCTCTGTCTGGAGGCATTGGCACAGTCTACTCGTCTGGCAGACGAGATCATCGTCGTGGACGACGCGTCAACTGACGGCTCTGCCGAGCTTGCACAGAGGTTCGGCGCGAGTGTCATCCGCCTGCCTGGCCCGCCACGGGGTGCGGCTATGCCACGCAACCGTGGTGCTGCCATCGCCTCAGGAACCGTCCTCGTATTCCTTGATGCCGACGTATCTGTGCATCCTGATACACTTGCCGTACTGGAGAAAACCTTGGGCCAACACGACGATGTGGCAGGCCTCTTTGGATCGTACGATGACCATCCGCTGGCTCAAGGCCTCGCGACACAGTACAAGAACTTACTGCACCACTACGTCCATCAGCACGGCCGCCGCGAGGCATCCACCTTTTGGACGGGCTGCGGCGCGATCCGACGTGAGGTATTTGAAACCATCGGCGGATTCGATGAAAGCTTCAGGGTGATCGAGGACATAGAGCTGGGTACCCGCCTGCGGCGCGCTGCTTACCGGATCTGGCTCTGTCCCGACGTGCAGGTCACGCACCTCAAGCGCTGGACCCTCGGGAGCCTGCTCCGGTCCGACATCTTCGATCGCGCCATCCCCTGGAGTCGCCTCGTTCTTCAGAACGCCCATCTGCCAGCGGTACTGAATCTCGATTTCCGCAGTCGGTGGAGCGCCTTGGCCGTGTGGGCAGCTCTCTTCTTCGTGGCGCTCGCGTGGTGGTGGCCCTGGGCTGCCGTGGGTACGCTCCTCTGTCTGGTCGTGGTGGGAGCGCTGAACGCCGATCTCCACCGCTTCTTCTGGCGCCAAGGCGGAGTGTTGTTCGGTCTCGCTGCCGCTGGCTTGCACGTCTTTTACCTGCTCTACAGCAGCCTGGTCTTCCTTCTCGTGGCTGGGCAGACGACGCTGTCTCGCCTCCTGGTCCGCGCGAGCGACGGCCGATGAAGGACCTGGTCAGAGTCCTTTGAGCACGCCCCGCGAGACGGCGCGGGCATCCCGGGGTCCTATTTGCCAGGCAGGGCGGTGTTGGATCGTCGCGGAGGGACTCTAACGCACCCATCGTGTGTCTCCGTTGACCCGCAGTTCCGACCAACGGTCTTGTCTGGCCCTCCTCTGGCTGTCACTCCCCCGCGGACAAAGAAGCGCTCCCCTGCTGGCAGAGCCCCACGTCTGTGATCACGTGACAAGTTCACCGACCGTCTGCCACGTGTCGTATGGTGGAGTGGGTGGGATTGGAACCCGTGCCCGTCGAACCTGGAACAGATCCCGAGTCCGTACGGCCCAGGCTACGCTTCCAACGGTCAACGGTGCTCCGATTTGGCTGTCGAGCTTCAGGAATTCGTGGGGCTGGTCCCACGAGGCGAACGCAAGGGACACACAGCGCCGGACACCCTTACACAGGACCGAGCTAGCTGTCCTCAGCACACTGCTCCAACCCACTTATCAGGCTGTCCGCGTTCTCAGGGTGGGAAACAGCCACCAGCACCGAGCGCTGGCGAGCCAAGGATGCGAAAGGGAGTACGGTATGGTGCTGACGCACCGCCTGGACCTCCCAAAGGCCCTCTTCGTCGGCCAATCGAACAAAGCCTTTGATCCGCAGCACATCGCTGGGCAAGCTGCGCAGCCAGCCCTCAAAGCACTTGCGGCTCAGGGGTTTGTCGACGACGAAGGCCAGACTGCGGTAGTTGTCGGTGGTGGGCGGCGTTGCCAAGGGATACTCAGCGGCGCTCTCGCCGGTCAGCAACTCGGCCGGGTCAACGTCGCAGTAGGCCGTGCGGTACAGCGGGACATCGGGCTTCAGTTGGGTTACCTGCTTGACCGCCGTCTCAACTTCCTCTGGGCTGACCGTGTCACAGCGGTTGATCAGGATCAGATCGGCCATCAGAAGCTGGCGCTGGGCTGTGTACTGGTCCTCCTGGAGGGCCTGGCCCAGGCTGGCATCATAGACAAGCAACACCCTCCGGACGACGATCTTGCCCTTCTTGGCCACGGGAGCTATGGCCTCCAGCACCCCGGCCGGGTCAGCGACACCGGTGGTCTCCAGGTAGACGTGAGCGCCAGGTGTGTTCTGGGCCAGCTCCTCAAGGGTGTTCGTAAGCGCCAACCTCATGTCGCAGCAGATGCAGCCCCCGGACAGTCGTCTGATCACGATTTGACCGTTGTCAATGAGACGGCTATCGATGTCAAACTGGCCGAATTCGTTCATGATCACGACCGGCTTGGCCCCTTGAGCGACCTCCCAGTCCAATAGCCGTTTCAGGAGAGTCGTCTTGCCGCTTCCTAGAAACCCTCCGATGAGTACGATTTCGAGCGGATGGTTCTGTTGCACTACTGACTGCTCCCTTCGTGTGTGACAGATAGGTCAAACGCCAAACAATTCAAGCACGTGGGACTGAATTCAGAAGACAGTCTGCTCAGTTGTCCTCTCGGCTCGGAAGTCCGCGGTGATAGACCGTGCAAAGGTAGAACTCTCCCCTGCCGGAAGAGCCGGATGGCTAGGAGTCATCGGTGAGTCCGGCAACTACTGACTCTCGTACTCTGTACGGCGGGCGGGATTCGAACCCGCAGCCGGGGTAACGCGGAACGCATCCTAGGTCATCTACAATGACTGAGTCCGAATCCAGCAATTTGTACTGCCCTTCTTTGGGAGATGCTCATGTCTAGCAGGTCTGCACCCGTGGCTCGCCTAGATCTCACCAAATCGGCAGTGCCTTCGAAAGCAGTCTGCTCGCGCACCAACTCCGCAGTGTAGTCAACCTCGCCCATGTCCGGCGTCACCAAGTTCAGGCCGCCCCCGCGTGACACGCGTCCGGCTCCCTCTGCTACCGCACACGGATTCCGCGCGCCACCCAACCTATCCCCAGTTCCTCCAGTTTCTCCTTGGTTGGAATGCCGATCGCGACATCCCAGCCGGCGATGGCAGCCAAAGGTTGGCTCGTAGCCATCATACCGTGCTTTCCCAAGACCTGTGAACGTCGAGAAGGGAACTGCTCGTGTTTCGTGTACACCCCCAGCGCGCTCGGGTGATCGGTTCGCTGCCGCTTCCCACTTAGCCCCATTGACCAGTGTCAGACCTCGAACCCCGGGCCACGCGGGGAACGCTAGATGATCAAATCTCCACCGTTTATGTCGATCGTAGCCCCGGTAATAAAAGAGGCTTCCTCGGATACGAGGAATGCCACCAGATTGGCCTCGTCTTCCTCCGTCCCCAACCGACCAAGAGGAATGTTCCGCGACTCTTCCGCAATGCGCTCTTCGCTTGCGTCTTCGCGCAACATAGGGGTATCAATCGTGCCTGGAGCGACGGCATTGACGTTGACATTGAAGGGTGCGGCCTCGAGAGCTGCATGCCGTGATAGTCCCAAGACTCCTGCCTTGGACGCCGTGTAGTGGGCACCACAAAAGGTGCTGACGCTCCGCCCTGCCGAAGACGAGACGTTCACGATCTTCCCACTCTTCTGCTTCTTCATGTGGGGCAGCACCGCCCTCATGAAGAGGAAAACCCCCTTGAGATTCACGTCCATCACCTTGGACCATTCATCATCGCCAATCGTCTCCAGTGGACGCGTCGTGCTAGAGATTCCAGCGTTGTTCACCAGTATGTCTATGCGGCGGAATCTAGATATGGTCTCCTCCACTGCTCGGGAGACGTCTTCGGCGCTCGAGACATCCCCTGGGACGTCAATCGCCTCAGCACCGAACAGGCGTATCTCCTCCGCGACGGCCTTAGCGGAGGGGCCATTGATGTCATTCACCGCCACCTTCGCTCCTTCTCTCGCGAGTAGGAGTGCAACGGCACGGCCCATGCCTCGCCCTGCCCCCGTCACAATCGCCACCTTGCCGTCAAACCTGCTCCCACGGCAATCAGTTGGTTCGCCCATGTGCCACCCCTCCCCAATGCTAATGCTCACCGCGCTGCGCATCGAGCAAGACTCGTGTTCAAGACCCGAGCCTAATCACCTTGTACCAAAGCTTGTCGAGGCTTCAATGTCATACCGCCCATACCGGCCTTCGAAGGCTCGTATCCTTCCTCTGCCAC
>CAYGQI010000125.1:0-5504 GCA_964351925.1 uncultured Anaerolineales bacterium
GGCAAACACAGGGGGGTGCCTGCTTGCTGGTGCGCGGGGCATGATCGGCAAGGGAACCCGGCGACAGCCTCTGCCAACGGCGGAGGCCACCGACTAGAGAGGCAGGACGAAATGACAGGATTGGAGGTAGGCGACACGGTCCTGCACCCCATCTACGGTGCAGGCACGCTCGTCTCCATCGAGAAGCGTGGCAAAGACGGAACCACCACGGACTACTATATCATAGAGTTGCTGCAGGGCAAGGGGCGCTTGTTGACGCCTGTGGACAAGTTGGACGAGCTGGGAATCAGAAAGCCTGTGGCAAGAAGAGAGCGCCGTGAACTGGCCAAGGTCTTCTCCGGGCGCCCGAGGAAACTATCGGAGGATTATCGCAAGAGGCGGACGGTGATCGACCAGCGACTTAGGGACGGTAGTTTCGTAGAGGTTGGCCGTGTTGTCCGTGACTTGTCCTGGGTGGAGAGCCAGGGAAGATTCACCACAGGAGATCGTCGCATGCTCCAGAGGGCCAAGGAGCTTCTGGCGAAGGAACTCGCTGCGTCCGATGGGATTTCTGAGGAGGAAGCCTTGGGCAGAATCGTTGCTGCTCTTGAACGGAGACCGTCGGCAAGTGGAGCCAAGAGTGCCTGACCTGTCCACAGCGATCTTCCTTCATTGGGTCTCGGTGAGCGGTGCAGGGGCGAGGTTCGCAGGGTGTTCTAGGCCATCGGTGACAGGGCCCGAGGGCAGAGCCGCAGGGGGAGAATGCCGCGTCAGACGGGCCCGATGACACGGGGTTCACTGATGTGGAGTGGCCCCAAAACAGGAGGGTTCAACACGGTCTGCGGTCTTTGTGAGCACCGCCGAAATGAACTCGCACGGCTCTGGCGGACTCGGTCATGCCTGCCCGTCGACCAGAGGGGGCTGGTGACGAGTCTTTCCGTGGTCCATCGGGCGCGCATGGTCAGGGGAGAGAGCCAGAGAGAGCGTCTAAGAGGGGTTTCTGACGATCCAGCTGCTTGAGCAGTATCTGGATCTACTTGTCTCTTTGAAACGGCATACAGGCTTCCCTGGCCGGGGCGTGCCCAGGCTAGGGACAGCCACTGAGCTGGAAGGAGGTTTCTAGGTTGGAGAAGCCAGATGCAGAGAAGACAGTGACGGCGGAGCAACTGGGACTCAGAAAGTTGCCCAGGGGCTGGAGCCGTGCTCCGCTGTCTCAGTTGGTGTGGAGTGCGCGTAAGATCGTGGAGCAGAGCGAAGCCACCGGCGGCTCTGGAGACCCGCGGTTGGCGGCCGCTCTCAGGGTCCTGGAGCTCAAGGAGGGGCCCAAGTCGGGGAGAAAAAAGAAGTAGCCCTGCCGAGTCCGGCGGCAGGAGAGGTGGCCCGAATCCGGGCTTGAAGGGCGCCACCTGCCACAGGGCCCCTTCGGCGTTTGCCACAAGAGTCCACGTCCGCACCCACTCCGAGTGTGGTGCTGCCTAGATGGCGCACAGTGCTGGGTTCAGAATCGCCCGGTCAGCGGACCGTGGGACCAAGACTGTCTTGTAGACTCGCTGCTGCCTTGGGAAGTTGCGCAGGATTATGGCACAACTATAGTTATCCGCAACGTACACACTCGATGGTGAGCGGGAGATGGTCTCAGGGAGCGGGGTCGTATCAGTTCTCCAGACGGGGCCAGCTCTCCCGTGGGATCGACCAGGCTGATGCTGCTGTGTTGCCCTGCGTAGTGTGGACGCTGGCGGCTGTCTCCTCGCCTCTTCAGCACAGCTGATTCACACAGAACGCGGCCAGCAGCCCGGCGTGGTCCGAGGCCCACAGCCAGCCGCCGGAGACCCAAAAAGGTTGGTCGAGGACGCGGTCGCAACTGGCCACAGTGGCCCGATGCTGGGGCGGCGCCAGCAGGAATAGGTAGTCGATCCGCTCATCCAGGGACTCGTCGTTTGGGGAGAAGACACTGTCCACACAGCAGGTGGGGCCTCCATCCTCTGGGTGAGCCATGCGGTAGGTGTCCACCGCCCGTCGGCGGATGTCCTGGATCTGCGGCGAATCCTCCGTGGCATTGAAATCACCCGCGATGATGGCGAGGTCATGGACACCTGAGGCCACAAAGGTCATCAGCGAATCTGCCTGAGCCCGATTGACCTCCGGATCCCCGTTGGTGAGGTGCGTGACGAAGACGCGGACCTCACCCCACGGTGTGACAGCTGTAGCCCCCAATGCCATACGATGCTCGAAGAACCCTGCTCGGGGTTGGAGTTCCGCGAAGTCCACGTCATGTAGTGCATAGCGGCTGAGGATCGCCTCCCCTTCTTCGAAGAGGATAGCCCAGCGGTTGCCGTTGGCCCGCAGGTAGAGGTAGTTCAATCCGGTCCGCTCGGCCAGGTAGTGTGCCGCGCTGCCCAGTTGGAGGGTCCAGGGTACCTCCTGAAGACAGACGATGTCTGGGTCTTGGCGGCCGATTTCCCCAGCGATGAGATCCAGTCGTTCACGGAGGCGCTCGAAGCGTGGAAGGCCGTGCAGCACGTTCAGCGACATCACCCGAAGAGGACCAGCGGACCTGTAGGTATTCTGAGCGCACCCCTCAGGGCACCCACCGGCCTGCGCGCCTGGACGGCTGACGTTGTAGATCCACATAGCCACTGCCAGCGCCGCAATCAGAAGGAGGCATGTGCAGGCCCGGGGTCTACGCGGCATGGCGGCACTCCCTGGGCTCGGGGGTCATAGGGATGGGTTGCAGAACTCGAGGGCTGTGCGAGCCAGGATTCGTGCGCACGCGGCCACGCTGTCTGTGTCCACCCATTCCACCAACCCGTGTTTCCCCTCTCCCCGGGGGCCGAAGATGACCGTGGGGATACCTGCTCGCTGCATCAGGGCCGCGTCCGTCCACATGAGGCCCGTCGCACGTGCTGGAGCGCGGTGCAGTTCCCGTTCACACGACCTTTCGAGCGCTGCCAGGAGAGGCCCCTGCTCAGCCTGCCAGGGAGGACGCACCATGGAGAGCCGCCACTGGGCCGTGAACTGCGGATCGTCCATGGCGAGTCTGGATACGAGGCCCTGGAGCTCATTCTCCACGTCCTGCTGGGTCTCGCCCGGAATCATGCGCCGCTCGAGGCGCAGCAGGCAGCGATCGGGGTAGCTGCTCCACTCACGACCGCCCTCGATGGCGGAGGCGTGGAGGGATGGATGCATTCTCACGCCTCCAAGGGGGGCATCGTAGGCCTTCTCCTGTCCGAGATGCTTGCGCAGATCCTCCAGCTCTACGAGGAACTGGCCCATCTTGGAGATGGCGTCCACTCCCTTCTCGGGCAGACTGCCGTGGGCAGCGACTCCCTGGGTCTCGACCTCCGCCCAGACAAACCCTCCATGAGCTACCCATAGGTCCAGGTTGGTGGGCTCCAGAATGACGCATCCGTCGGCCTGGAAATCCTGAAGCAGCGTCTGCGTGCCCAGGCTGGCGTATTCTTCGTCCACCGCCCCCAGCAGCAGCACTTCGCCGTGCAGAGATGACTGTACATCCTGGAGCGCCAGCAGCGCCGAAAGACCAGCGGCAAGCCCTCCTTTGGTGTCCCAGGCACCGCGGCCAAAGAGCTTCCCGTTCGCCATCCGGGCCGATAGGGGATCCTCCATCCCTTCCAGGGAGACCGTATCCAGGTGGGCGTTGAGGACGAGAGTCCTTCCTGCTTGAGCGCCAGAGAGCCGTCCGAGGACATTGGGCCGGCCGGGTGCCACGTCCTGGAGACTGCTCTGGATACCGGCATCACTCAGCACCCGGGCGACGAAAGCGGCAATCTCTCCTTCTCCGCTGCCCCCAGCGACCAGGGAAGGATTCACCGACTCGATCTGGACCAGGAGGCGCAGGAGGTCAATGGTGCGTTGGGGGTCGACGCCGACGTTCACTGAGATCCGACCCCTTCGCGTGAGACATTCCCTCCCCTGCTGGCGAGTTTCAGCAGATCGGCAACCTTGTGGATCTCTATGAGGTTGCTCTCGTGGGGTGTCTCTGTCCTCACGCCGGCGGTGAAGAGTACAAAGTCATCGTCCTCCAGGAGGCCCTTCTCCACCAGCACTCGACATGCGTTGAGGATGATGTCGTCAGCCTCGTGATAAGGGGCGTATACGGGCGTCACTCCAAACACCAACTCCAGCTGTCTCTTGACCATCTCGTCGCTGGCCACCGCAATGATGGGTTGGGTCGGCCTGAATCGGGCGATCATCCTGGCTGTATAACCCGATCTGGTCAGAGTGACTATCTTGTCCAGTGGCATGGATCGAGAGAGGACGTCGATGGAGCGGCTCACCGTTTCTGAGATGTTGTAGAAGCCGTTGACGGTTATGTGACCTGTCAGCATGCGCTCGGCCTCGACGGCGATCTTGGTCATCATCTCCACAGCTCGCACGGGGTACTTGCCGACGGCAGTTTCCTCTGAGAGCATGACTGCATCGCTGCCATCCAGTATGGCGTTGGCCACATCGCTGGTCTCGGCCCTCGTCGGGTTGGGCTTGTCTACCATGGACTCCAACATCTGTGTGGCGATGATCACCACCTTCCCCCGCTGATTGCATCGCTTGATCAGGTCTTTCTGGATCAGCGGGACCTTCTGGTATTCGATCTCCACGCCCAGGTCTCCCCTGGCGATCATGAGGGCGTCAGCTTCCTCAAGGATGTCAGAGGCGTTCCAGACGCCTTCCTGGTTTTCGATCTTGGCGATGATGGCCTGCAAGCCCGAACCCATGCGTCTCCTCAAGTTTGCCACATCGCTTGCATCTCTGGCGAAGGAGAGGGCCAGGAACTCCACGTTCTTGTCCTTGGCGTATTCTATGGCCTCGAGGTCCTTCTCGGACAGGCGCGGTACACTGAGTCTCTTCCCAGGGATATTAACACCCTTGTTCAGCTGGATCACGCCTTGGTCCAAGATACGGAGGTGCAGCTTTCCTTCGTGCTTCCGCTCCACTATGGCCCCGATGGTGCCGTCGTCTATGGTAATCTTATCCCCCACGTCTACCTCGTCGTAGAAGTCGTAGGAGAATGTGAACTCTTCGTCGTCGAAGCCAGCCACCACCACGTCGCCAGTCTCCACCTCACGCGGGGCCTTAGTGCGCACCCGGACTTCCGGGCCCTTGAGATCGATCATGATCGGGATCTCACCCACGGAGCGTGTCATCTCGATGATGCCGTCGTACTGCTCGAAGTCGCCGTGGGCTGTGTTGATGCGGACGACATCCATCCCGGCGGCGTGCATGCGCCTGATGTTATCCTGGGTCATGCTCGCTGGCCCAATGGTGCAGACCACTTTGGTCTTCTTCTTCCCTCTGGCTGGCACGTTTCTTCCTCCCATGCCTTGACAAGCGCTGGCTGTGCACCGAGTGCGGTTTGAGACGAGAGGCATCGCGGTCTTTCGACGTCCTCCGCACTCGAGCAGAGACGGCGGGATGGTCACTTAACGCTCTGGAAGGATTCTACCACAATGCCGAAGCTTGTTCGAGGCTACGGCCCAGGGGGGAAGCTCATCTGGACAACTTCGGCAGGG
>CAYGQI010000126.1:0-2496 GCA_964351925.1 uncultured Anaerolineales bacterium
CCGATTACGAGAATGAAGCCTAAGTACCGATTTCTGGCCGGAGGCCTGATCATCGCTGCCGTGCTCCTGCTGCTGTTTGGGACCAGCCTGCGCAGCTCAACCGTCTACTACCTTACCGTCGAGGAACTGATAACTCAGGGACCATCCGTCGATGGCCAGAGGGTGCGCATCGCCGGACTGGTAGACAGAGAGAGCGTCGACTGGGAGCCGGGGAGCAGCACCCTGCGCTTCAACCTGGTTGAGGGGGACGGGACATTGCCGGTGGTATACGAGGGCCCTGCGCCCGATGCCTTCGCTCAGGCAGATAGTGCGGTTGTGGAAGGCGAGCTCTCTCCCGATGGTGTCTTCGTGGCCGATAGCCTGGTGGTGCAGTGCCCTTCCAAGTATGAGGCACAGCTCACGGAGTAGGGGGCGAGCACACGAACACGAGCGACCTGGGATTCATCGTCCTCTTGTTGGCGCTGGCCGCAACCACGTACTCCGTCGTGGGTTTTGCCCTCGGGGTAAGAACTGGGGACCAGCGGCTGGTGACGAGCAGCAAGAAGGGAGTCTATGCCTCGACGGCTTTCGTCACCTTGGCCGCGCTGGCGCTTCTCTACTCCTTGCTCGTGCGCGATTTCCAGCTAGAATACGTCGCCAGCCACACCAGTCGAGACCTGCCCCTGCCCTATACAGTCTCCGCCTTGTGGGCAGGCCAGGAAGGTTCTCTCCTCTTCTGGGCTTGGATTCTCTCCATCTTCGCCTCGGTCATCGTTCTCGGTGACCGCCATAGGCAGAACCTTCTGGTTTCATATGCCTCCATGATCATGGCCGGCACACAGGCGTTTTTCTTGATGCTGCTTGTGGTGGTGGCCAATCCTTTTCGAACGTTGGAGTTCGTCCCTGCGGACGGCCTGGGAATGAGCCCGCTTCTCCAGAACCCAGCGATGCTCTGGCATCCTCCCATCATCTATCTGGGATACGTAGGCTTCACGGTGCCCTTTGCCTTCACCATGGCCGTTCTTCTCAGCGGCAGGCTGAAGGACCCCTACGTTCAACGCGTGCGTCGGTGGACGCTGTTCCCCTGGCTGTGTCTCGGTGTGGGCACCATTCTAGGAGCGCAATGGGCATACGTTGAACTTGGTTGGGGAGGATACTGGGCCTGGGATCCAGTGGAGAACGCCTCTCTCCTGCCCTGGCTTACGGGCACCGCGCTGATCCATTCCTTGATGTTCCGTGGCACCAGGGTCAGGATGGGCCACATCGCCCTGGCCGTGGCCTCGTTTGCGCTCTGCATCTTCGGGACCTTCGTCACCCGCAGCGGCATGATAGGGTCCGTTCACGCTTTCTCCGTTTCGAGCATTGGCCTGTACTTCCTGGGTTTCCTGGCCCTGGTCATAGCTGCCTCCATCGTGCTCACCGCTAAGAGGCGTGCGGGATTGAGGAGTGACGAGGAAGCAGCGAGCCTCGTTTCGCGTCCCTCAGCGCTCGTACTGACCATCGTTCTCCTGGTGGCAGCTACGGCCGCCATCCTGATAGGCACGCTGTTCCCGCTGGTCTCCGACGCCCTCAACGTGGCGCTGACCTCGAACTACTTCAACTTGAGTACCGCAGCAATCATCGGCCCCCTTATTCTGGTCATGGGCATCTGTCCCTTCACCACCTGGAAAGGCGGATCACTGAGGTCGCTGGCGAGATACCTAATGATTCCCATCATCGGTGCCATGTTGACTGCAGTCCTCCTAGTCCTGCTTGGTGTGAGGGAGCCCCTTGGCGTTTTGGCTTTCTCCATCTGCTCCTTCGTGGGCATAGCGACTCTGTACCAGTTGTTCAGTGGTTTTCGCACCGGTGGTCGGTCATCGGGCAACAGCCGACTCTCGGCCTTCGCGACCGCGATGCTGAGACAGCGCAGGCGGCATGGGGCGTACGTGGTCCACCTGGGGATCGTGTTCATCACCATGGGCGTGGTCGGCTCTTCAGCCTACAAGACCGAGGAGCGGGTCACGCTGGACCCAGGGGCTTCAGTCACAGTTGGTTCCTACTCCTTGCGCTACGATGACTTTTCCTTCAGGGCGGCCCCAGGCAAAGACATAGCGACGGTCACGCTGAGCCTCCTTCAAGGGGAGGGCCAGGTGGGTGTCCTCCGCCCGGAAAAGCAGTTCTATCACAGTACGCAGCAGCCGGTGAGCGAGGTGGCAATCCGCACTACTCTGCGCGATGACCTGTACGTTGCTCTGTCAGGCTGGGAAGAGGATAGTGAGGCCATAGACCTCCAGGTCGTTGTGAGTCCCCTTCAGGTTTGGATATGGATCGGCGGTGCAGTGCTGCTGTTGGGGGCGGTCGTCGCCATCTGGCCGACGCGCAGCCGAGATATCGAGGACCAGCAGATCGAGGAGGCCATCGAGCACCTGCGCCAGAGTTCAGGGGAGGACCGCCCACGATGAGGAAACTGCCTCTGCTCCTCCCCGCTGTGCTGCTGTGCCTGGTCACCACGCCGGCTGTGTTGGCTCAGGGCGA